>NZ_JAPDDR010000013.1 GCF_025950095.1 Luteolibacter rhizosphaerae
GCCGAAGAATCTCCCATTCGGAATCGGTGAGGCTACAGGGATACTCGCGCATCGCGAGCTTCTCCAATACCTCACCCGGCTAGTACAGATCAAAATCCGGACGGAGATGATTTTTCAGACGGCTTCTTAGGCGTCCGGAAGGGGGAGATGGTAGAGGAATGCGCTTGCGCAAAACCTCCTCCCGCCCTGAGAAGACGGCCATGAACCGCTGGAAATCCGCAGGCTGCTGGCTGGGCGCTTGGAGCTTGCTAGGCATCGCGCAGGTCTCCGCGGACGTGTTGCATACAAGTAACTTCGACACCGGTTTTTTGCCCAAGGACTGGAAGGTCAGCCGGACGGTGCAGGGGCAGGCCATTTTGAGCGCGGATTTCGAGCCGATCCAAGGGACGCGCCAGCTGGTGCTGCACGATGCAAAAAACGATGCGAAGCACTCGGTGACCGAGGCGACCCTGCGTCTGCCGCTGCTTGATCACCGCGATGTGGTGCTGAGTTTCAAGGCCAAGAGCATTGGGGACGGCAATCTCGGGCGTCCGGTGCCGGAAGGGATCTACACCAAATCCGGGCGGGATTTCGATGCGGTCTCGGTGAGCGTGGATGGCAAACGGTGGGTGGTGGTGCAGTCCTTCGTGGGTCTGCCGAACGGCCCGCAGGATTTCACCCTTTCGCTGGATGCGGCGGCGGCCTCGCTGGGAGGATACGGGAAGGTGCCGTTCATGATCCGCTTCTCGTGGTTCGGACGGATGTCCGCGCCGTGGGCCGGACTGGCGATCGACGATGTCAAGGTGACCGGAATCTTCGATCCGCGGGTGGAGCTGCAGATTCCCGCCGTGGTGACGGAAGGAGCCGCGCCGCTGAAGGTGCGCGCGACGCGCGGGGTGGTCACCAAGGAGACCATGACGCTGCAGCTGTCGGGCGATCCCTCCGGCGTGCTGGATTTCCCGGCGAGCGTCACCTTCCCGAAAAAGGCGAAGTTCGTGGAGTTCACGGTTTCTGCTCCGAATGACGGGGTCCTGAATCCCCATCGTCAAACCACGGTGAGAGCCGGATGGGCGGGTCGCGAGGTGGCGGCCGCTCCGGTGCGGGTCGGTGACGTGACTCCGCTCGCGGTGAGCTTGGAGCTCCCGGCCGAGTTGCGGGAAGGCGGCCCAGCCGGTGAGGGGCGAGTGGTTTTCAATCGTCACACGGATGCGGTGGTGCCTGTGCAACTGGCCGCAGATCCGGCCGGACAACTTGAGTTTCCGGCGACGATCGAGGTCCCGGCAGGAACGATCGAGATGACGTTTCCGCTCTCGGCCTCGAACGACACGCTCTTCGACGGTGACGTGGAGGTCGGCCTGAATGCGACTTTTGCCGGCGGAAGCGCCAGCACCAGCACCACGGCGGTGGACAACGACGAGATGAGCTTGCGGGTCGAGCTTCCCGCCACGGTGCGCGAGGGCGGCAGTGTGACCGGAACCTTGTTCATGGGCGCGAGCCATCCTCACCTTAGAACACGGGTGAACCTGGAGGTTTCCGGCCATAGCCTTTACGGACCGGGCCCGATCGAATTGCTACCGGGCGAGACGACCGCGACGTTCACGCTCAACTCTGGCGATGACGTCTTTGCCGAAAGCGACCGGAGCCACGTCGTGACGGCAAGAGCCACGGGCTACCAGAACGGGAGCACGACGATCCGGGTGCTGGAGAACGATCTCTCCAAGCTGCGATTCGACCCCCTGGCAGGGGCTGTCGAGCAAGGAACCCCGTTTCCTGTGACGCTGCGTGCGGCGGATGGCAGCGGGCTGGTGCTGGAAGGCGTGGAAGGTGCGGCTAACCTGGTAGCCGTGAATGCGGACGGGAGCACCCACGCTGTGAGCCCGGCAACGGTGACGCTCAGCCAAGGAAGCTGGACCGGCCAGGTGACGCTGCCGGAGGCAGCGCTCGCCCCGGTAGCTCTGCGCGCTACGCGGGGAACGGCTTCCACGGAGATCGCACTGAGCGTGGCCCGCACCTTGGCGATGAAGGCCTCCGACCTGGCCGTGGACCCGACCCGCGGCAAGATCTATGCGGCCTTCAGCTGGGACGGCGGCGAGCATGCGAACAAGGTGCTGGCGATCGATCCGAAGACCGGGGCGGTCACGGCGACCGTCAACATCGGAGCGAACTGCGGGAAACTGGCGATCACGAGCGGTGGCGAGTTCCTCTACGTCGCGCATACGTCGGACGGGATGGTTTCGCAGATCGATCTGGCGACCTTCACCGTGGTGAGGAGTTTCGGTGCGCAGGCCTTGGATATGGCAACAGTGCCGGGGAATCCGAATCGCCTGATTTCCCTGACCCTGAGCGGTGTCTGGGCCTTGGAGAACGGGGTCCTGCTGCCGCAGAAGATCCAGCACAACAACATCGGCAACTTTCTGGAGGCATCCAGCGATCCGGGGGTCTTCTTCTGCTTCAACGGACTGAGCACCGAGTACGGCTTCCGGAAGATCTTCCTAGGACCGGACGGCGTGACCGAAGGGCCGGTGATGGAAGGGATCTTCCACGAAGAAGTGGGCGAGGTGGTGGCCGCGGGCGACTTTGTTTTCGACAACCACGGGCGGATGGCCAACGGGCTGGCAATGAAACGGGAAATCAATTTCCCGGCATTCGGCCCGGTGTGTCCGGACTTGCAGAGGAAGCGGGTCTACTTCCTCGCCTGGGAGGCGGCGGGCTACCGGACCCTGAAAGCCTTCGATCCCGCCACCGCGCACGAGATCGCGCAGGTCAACCTACCGGCCAGCCATACGAATCCGAAGGGTCTGGTGCGGTGGGGCGAGAGCGGCCTCGCATTCCGCAGCGAGAAGGGGATCACCTTGTTCCAGATCCCGCGCCTGACCGGAGCCGGGAACCCGGCGGATCTGGAAGTCAGGATCGAATCGAGCACTGGCGCTGCGGCGACGGGGGATCCGGTCGAGTATGAAGTGGTGGTCTCGAACGAAGGCACGGCGCAGGCACCGGATACGCTGGTGACGGTGGATCTCGGCGGCGACCAGACGATCGAGCGGGTCGATTCCCCGGCGATTCCTTACACGCAGTCGGGCAAGCGGATTTCCTTCCATCCGGGCGTCTTGCCGCAGGGCGGGAGCAGGAGCTTCAAGATCAAGGCACGCGCCGGGGGTGCCGGGTTGATTGCCGCCAGCGCGGCGGCCAGTTCCTCGGTCGTGGATCCGGATTTCGAGCCCGCGGTGGCGGCGGTGAGCGTGGAATTCGACAACGCTCCGGGAGCCTTCAACGAGCTGCGTCTCGCCATCAACGACATCGTTGAAGATCCGACGCGGGGTTTGCTGTGGCTGGCGCTCGGTGCCGAGGCCGGAGCGGGTCTGGCGAACAGCATCGTATCGCTGGACCCTACGACCGGGCACATCAGCCAGCCCATTCCCCTGTGGGCGACGCCGGGGATGCTGAAGGTTTCCGAGAACGGGACCTATCTCCATGCCGTGCTTCTCGATCTGCCGCTGATGCAGCGCGTGCGGCTAGATCTCCATCGCAAGGATCTACGTCACGTCTTCGGAGGCACGGCCGACGGACAGCGGATGTTCGGCGGCGACTTCGAAATCCTGGACGGCGACGGCCGCTCGATCGTGATCTCGCGCTATGATCCGCTGCTCAGGCCGGGCATCAAGGGGGTCGCGGTTTATGACGACGGGGTCGTCCGGCCGCGGATCGAGCACAGCTTCAATTCCTCGGTGCTGGAAGACTCACCGGACGCTTCGATTTTCTATGGCTATGACAATGCCAGCACCGGCTTCGGCTTCAGCCACTTGAAGGTGGATGCAGAGGGGGTGAGGACCGTGGCGAGCCGGAGCTACATGTTCTCCTATAACTTCGCGATCCGGCTGGAATCGGCGGGCGACAAGGTTTTCGCCACGGATGGCGGAGTGGTGGACGGGCTGGCGATGAAGGGGCTCGGCAACTTCGGCACGAACGGGCCGATGGTGCCGGACCCGCAGCGCGACCGCGCCTTCTTCCTGGAGTCTAGCGGCGACGCGGGCTGGAACTACGACGTGCTGACCAGCTACAGCACGGACACGATGATGTCCGAGTTTTCGCGGCGGCTTCCCAAGGGCTACGGGTTGCCGCGGCGGATGATCCGCTGGGGGAACAACGGGATCGCCTTCAGCGTGGATCAAACGGTGGTGCTCCTGAGCGACCCGCACCTGATCCCGTCCGGCGATCCGGCGGATCTCGGCGTGCAGGTGAGCGTGACTTCCGGCGAAGCGATGGTCGGTGAGCCGATCCGGTACCGTGTCGATATTCTCAACGAGGGTCCGAACCCCGCGACCGAGTGCTTCGCGAGCGTGTTCGTCACCGAAGGCCAAGTGGTCGAATCGGTGGATGGCGCGCCCTTCGTCCGGGACGGGAATTGGTATAGCTTTTATCTCGGGGACCTGGCTCCGGATGAGGACGTCCGGATCGAGATCGTTACGAGGATGAACCAGCCGGGAACGGCGCAGTGCTTTGCCTATCTGGAGGCGACATCCGACGATCCGCGGGCCGGCAACAACTCGGACACCGCGGTGGTGCCGGTGAGCTACAACCGGGGCTTGGATGCGGTCAACCGCCTGCAGCTTGCCTTGTCCGGGATGGTGAAGGACCCGGTGCAAGATCTGATCTGGTGCAGCGTCTCACCGGGAGGACCGCCGGGACTGGCGCGTTCGGTGGTGGCGATCGATCCCGCGAACGGCACGATCAAGCATCGCATCCCGATGAGCAATGCGCCCGGGACCCTGGCGATCTCCGCGGACGGGCGCTGGCTCTATGCCGGTCTGCTCGACATGACCGCGATCCGGCGGATCGACCTGCAAACGCGGACCCTGGATATCCTGATCGAGCTGGGGCCCGATCGCTTCGCGGGAGAGATTGAGGTGTTGCAGGGCGATGGGCGGAGCGTGGTGGTGGCGATGCAGAACCGGACCTTGGCTTCCCGTTTCGCGGCGTTGGCCGTGTATGACGACGCGGTGAAACGGCTGCAGGAGATCACGTCCTGGGAAGGCTCGGTCAACGAGATCGCGAGTTCGGCCGATCCGGGCATCTTCTTCGGCATCAACACGGACTCGACCGGGGCGGACTTCTACCGCCTGCGGGTGAGCGCCACCGGGGTGGTGGTGGAAGAAGGCCAGATGCGGGCGATCCGGGAGTTCTGGGGCGGCCTGCGTTCGGACGGCGACTATGTGGTGATGGATACCGGACGGCGGATCGACGGGGCGACGATCACTTGGAAAGGTGAATTCAATGCCTCGGGAACGGCCCTGCCCGAGACCGGTATCGGCCGGGTCTTCTTCGTCGAGCACGAGTTCGATTGGGGGAGCCGTGCCGACAGCGCGCGGAGGATCTCCGCCTACGATTCGAACTCGATGGTGAAAGTGCTGGAGACCCCGCTGCCGGAAGGGCTGGGTTGGGCGCGGGATTTCCTCCGCTGCGGTGGTGATCGGATGGCCTTCCGCTCGAACGGCGAATTGATCCTCGTCCGCAGCAGCCAGTTGACGCCGTCCGCGGTGCCAAGCGATCTGGCGGTGAGCGTCCAAGCGCCGCCGGTGGTGCACGTGGGGGTTCCCGCCTTCTACACGGTGACGATCACGAATGTGGGCCAGAGTGCGGTGACGAGCACGGTGACCGGCGTGAACCTGTCCGTGAACCAGACCTTGGGGACGATCGATGCTCCGGGGGCGACCCACACCGTGGAAGGTCTGAGGGTGACGATCAAGGGCGGCCCGCTGGCAGCCGGTGCGAGCGCGGTCTATCGGGTCGCCGGGAATCCGGAGACGGCAGGGGTGCTAAGTTGCAATGCCGGGGTCACCTCGCCGGCGGTGGAGGTCCAACTGGCGAACAACAAGGCCGAGGCGATCAACCATGCGCGCTACACGATGGGGCCGAACGCGGGATGGATCACACGCTTCACCGCGAAAGACATCATCGACGACCCGACGCGGAACTGGATCTGGGCGAGCGTGGCATCCAGCGGCAAGCCGGGTGCGCAGGGTGCGGTCAGCGCCATCGACCCGCTGACCGGGCTGGTGATGGCCAGAGTGAGCTTCACGGGCAACCCGACGGCACTGGCGATCTCGCGCAACGGGCGCTACCTCTACGCGGCGCTGCTCGACCAGCCCGCGGTGCAGCGGATCGATCTGGTATCCCGCACGGCGGATCTCCTGATCCCGCTGGGTGATGATCCGGCTTACCGGGCGGAGGACATGCTGGTGCTGGAGGGCGACGGAACCGCTCTGATGGTGGCGCGGAACGATCCGCCGACCACATGGACGCAAGCCGGGGTGGCGGTCTACGACGGGGCGGTCAAACGTCCGAACGTGACGCCGCGGCCGTGGACTGGCAACCGGATCGAGGCGAGCCCGGATCCGAATGTTTTTTACGGCTTCAACGGCCGCAACACCGGCGCGGAGCTCTACCGGATGACCGTGGATGCGAACGGAGTGACGCAGACGATGGTTGCGAACACCCTGTTCGCGCCCTTCACCGACTATCGGGCGTCCGGCAATCTGCTCTTCACCTCCTCGGGGCGCCTGATCGACACGACCAGCCTGAGCGTGAAATTCAGCCTGCCCAACGGGAACTGGGGAATTCCTTGGGTGGATGCGGCGCACCAGAGTTGCTACCTCACAAACAACATCTTCCTGTATGCCTACTCGACCGAGACGGGCGAGGAAAAGGAGACCTTCCCGATCGGAGGTCTGAACTATCCCGGTGCCCACAAGCAGATGGTGCGCTGGGGGACAGACGGCTTCGCGATCCTGGGCGAGAACGGGAAGATCCTGTTCCTGCGCTGGGCGCTGGCACCATATACGCCGCCGGTAGCGGCGGGTGAGGCGGACGCGACGGTGGCTGGTACGACGCTCGACTCCGACGGGGACGGTCTGGCGGATGCGCTGGAGTATTTCTTCGGGACCTCCGCCACGGCACCCCAAGCGGGCTCGCCCGTGAAGGTGCTGGGAGTAAACGAGGGCGGCCTGCACCTCACCTTCACCAGGCGGCAAGGCCTTCCCGCCGGGGCTTATCGGATCGCGGTGAGCGGGGACATGAAGTCTTGGCAAGCGGCGGAAGGAGTGGTGGAAAGTGTCACCGGCACGGCGGAAATCGACGGCGTGATGGTCGAAACGGTCGAGGCGCGCGTGCCCTGTCCGGTGGGGCGGGGTTTCGTGAGAATCGAATGGGACGGCTGAGGCTCTGGCGCGGAATGGCCCGTAGGCGGCGCGCCAAGGAGGGTCGCTTGCGCGGGTGAATTCCCGCGGCTAGGTTCAATCATGGATGCTGCAGGCCGGAGGTGTGGGGGGAGAACCCCTGAAATCCGACTGCGGCACGGGGGCTGCTGCGTCCGGAATTGTGTCGATTTCCTGACCCACGGGGGCATTGACGCACAGGGGAGCGCATGCACAATCCCGCCCCCGGCGGCTCTCCCGCCGGGATCCAGTCCGGCCGCAGAGTGCGGCCACCACGAGCTACTACCATGACCACCATTGCCATCAACGGGTTCGGGCGCATCGGGCGCCTCGTCTTCCGCGCCCTCGTCGAGCAGGGCCATCTCGGGACCACCTTCAACGTTGTCGCCGTGGGTGACATCGTGCCCGCCGACAACCTGGCCTACCTGCTGAAGTACGACTCCACGCAGGGCAAGTTCAACGGCACCGTGACTTCCAAGAAGTCCAAGCCGGAACTGGAAGAGGACGACGTGCTGGTGGTGAACGGCCACGAGATCAAGGTAGTGAGCGCCCGCACTCCGGACGGCCTTCCCTGGAAGGAACTCGGCGTGGAAGTGGTGATCGAGTCCACCGGTCTCTTCACCGCCGCCGAGAAGGCCAAGGGTCACATCGTGGCCGGTGCCAAGAAGGTCATCATCTCCGCTCCGGCGCAGGGTGAAGACGGCACCTTCGTGCAGGGCGTCAACGACGAGCTTTACGATCCCGCCAACCACCACATCATCTCCAACGCGAGCTGCACCACGAACTGCCTTGCCCCGATCGTGCACGTCCTCCTCAAGGAAGGATTCGGCATCGAGGAAGGCCTCATGACCACCATCCACTCCTACACCGCGACGCAGAAGACGGTGGACGGTCCTTCGAAGAAGGATTGGAAGGGTGGCCGCAGCGCCGCGATCAACATCATCCCGTCCACCACGGGTGCCGCCAAGGCGGTCGCGCTGGTTTGCCCGGAAGTGAAGGGCAAGCTGACCGGCATGTCCTTCCGCGTGCCGACCCCGACCGTGTCGGTGGTCGACCTGACGGTGAAGACGACCAAGGCGACCTCGCTCGGCGAGATCAAGACCGCGCTGAAGAATGCCTCCGAGACCTACCTCAAGGGCATCCTGGCCTACACCGAAGACGAAGTGGTTTCGACCGACTTCATCCACGACGCACACTCGTCGATCTTCGATGCCGGTTCGTCCATCGAGCTGAACCCGACCTTCTTCAAGCTGGTCGCTTGGTACGACAACGAGTGGGGTTACTCCAACCGCGTGATCGACCTGCTGTTCGACGTGGTGAAGAAGGGAATCTGATTTCCCGGACTCGCTAGTTTTTCAGAAGCACCCCGCCTTGAGAGAGGCGGGGTGTTTTTGTTTTGGATGAAGCTGCGGGGCGAGGGGAGTTCGCTTGATCGGGCCGCGATTATCCGGACGATGGGGGGGGGCCGCTTTCCTGTCCCGTCCATGATCACATCAGGCGACATCAATAAGATCCTGAAGCGTGTGGTAGTTCCAACACTTCGGGAGATCGGCTTCAGCAAATTCAAGGGCCGCGTTGCATGGCGTTACTTGGACGATGCGATCTGGGTTTTTCATACAAAGGCGGTCGGGAACTATTTCTCCGAGGTCACCGGTTTCCCTCCCTCGTCACTCACCGCACGGCTCGGGATTTTCTATTTGGATTTTCCGGGCTCGCATCCGGTCAAAACCGTGGATGACGGTCTTCTGATTCCAGACGAAAGCCGATGTCAGGTCCGGTATGGCTTGGATAATATCGCCGACCAAATTGCCATCCGGAATCCTGAGATGCGGGAGCAAGATAGATTGAGGAAGGACATCTGGTGGGTCGATCGTGATGGCAGCAATGCAGAGGCTGTCGTGGAGGACATCAGGCGATCGATCCTTGAATATGGAGTGCCATTGCTCGAGAAGCCTTACAACACGCGAGCGGCCCAGTTGGAGAGACGAGGTCTAGCCGACCCGAGAAGCTGTTAGGACGCTAACCTTTGATGCCTTGCCCGATGTCTGAAATCGGAATGAGATCTTCGCCCTTTGCATTCTACGAGGAAGTCCGGGTGAAGGCCGGTCGGGCCGGACTTGAGGAAGTTGCCGGTGAACTCGGGGCGGTCTTGGGTTCTTCACAAGACGGCGAGCGCTGGAGCTATGCAATTCTCATCTATTCGCGGGGGGCCACGTGGGGTGCAGACGAGGATGATCTCGTCAGCACCGGACGGATCCGGACGCGGGAAGAGTTCTACGACGGCGCGGCGGTCCGAGTTTCGGAAGACGGGCAGTTGCTCGATTGAGAAATCCGCCCGATGTCATCGGGAGTCCGAAGGGCCACCGGATTCAAACCTTTAAGAAGGTCTTCTTCTTCCACAGGAAGTAGAGCACCAGCCACTCGATAAGGAGGATGCCGGTGGTGATGAGGAGGGGACCCCAGTGGCCGGACTTGGAGGCGAGGCCGCCGAGGAAGAACCCGGAGATGTCCGCGAAGGGGACGACGCGCTCCAGCAGGTAGATGGTGATGGAGTTCATGCCGACGACCTGGAGGAAGAAGCTCCAATTCGGCTGCGGGCGGAAATCGACGAGGAGGTAGAAGACGACGAAGAGCCAGGTGCAGATGCCGCCGGCGAGGAGATTGAAGGAACTGGTCCAGATCTTCTTGATGGGCGGGTAGCCGAGGTGCCAGGCGATCCAGCCGAGGAAGAAGACGGCGGTGCCCGCAATGAGGATGCGACTGGCGGCGGTGAGGGAGGGCTTCTCCCAGGAGCGGACGTAATCGCCGACAAGCAGGCCGCCGAGGGTGAGGGCGCAGGCGGAGATGACGGAGAGCACTCCTTCAGGATCGTAAGGCGCCCATTCGTGGGGACGGCCCGGGAGGAAGCGTTGGTCGAACCACGCATTGATGCTGCCCGCAGGGGTGAGCACGCCGGCACCGTGACCGGGAACCGGGACGAGGAGTTGCAGAACGGCGATGGCGATGAGGATACCGAGGCACCATGCGGTCCGGCCCTTCCATGAGCGGGTGAAGAGGAAGACGGTGGCGGCAACACCGTAGGCGATGCCGATCTGGCCGAGGACGCTGGCGAAGCGTTGCTCGGAGTAGCCGACGAGTTTCAACCCGCCATTGTAGAGAATGCCGAGGACGATGAGAATGATGACGCGGCGGATGACGGTGCGCAGCAGGCTTGCACGCGAGACTCCGGCCTCCAGCTTGGGCTTGAGCGCGTAGGGGATCGAGATCCCCGAGGCGAACATGAAGAGCGGGAAGATCAGGTCGTGGATGCGGATGCCTTCCCAGGCGACGTGATCCATCTGGACGGCCCAAGTCTGGAGCCAGCCGATCTTGGTGATCTCGGCGAGCTGGATGAAAAACTCGGAGAGCCCGATGATCCAGAGCATGTCGAAGCCGCGCAGGGCATCGAGCGAACGCAGGCGCGGGGCGGTTGCGCGGGAATCTGCCATCACGCCCCGGAGGGTCGCGGGACGCCCGGGGATTGCAAGCTTGGTGTTAGGGAGAGGGTGGGGAATGTACGATTTGGAGATCGGGGTCCCACCTTCGACATTTGGAGACTGAGGTTCAAAGGGTTGGTGCGCAGCGGACTAGGTTTATTCCTAGGGGGCGCAATGGGGGATTGCTTTTGGAGGGGGGTGGCTAGGATCCACTACTACCCAATTCTCATAAAACCCAATGGATACCCCCTGGCGAAGCCTCCTCGCGCCTGTCGCGATCTTGTCGTGTTCCGTACTCTCCGCAGCCCCGATACGAATCCTGCCCATGGGGGATTCGATCACGGAGGGATCTCCCAGTAGCAACTACCGCACCACGCTGCGGACGATCCTGACGAACGCGGGATACGACGTGGACTATGTGGGCACCTACACGGCCAATCCCGGCACTCTAACCGATCGCGAGCATGAGGGCCACAGCGGCTGGCGGATCGACCAGCTCGACTCGAACGTGTCGGGTTGGTTCTCCGCGATCGAGGATCCGGATTTCATCCTGCTGCACATCGGGACGAACGACTTCGGCCAGAACTTCGACACGGCGAATGCGATCAACCGCTGGGATGCGCTGATCCTGAAGATGGCCACGCTGAGACCGCACGCGAACATCGTGGTGACCAACATCATGCAGCGCAGCGGCGCGGTGGATACGAACATCCAGAACCAGTTCAACGCCTTCGTGCAGGCGCGGGTGAACGCGCACATCGCCGCGGGGCGCAAGGTGACTTTCCTGGACATGCGTGCGGCGGTGCCGCTCTCCGACATGCCGGACGGCCTGCACCCGAACCAGACGGGCTCCGACAAGATGGCGAATGCGTGGCTGGGTGCGATCCAAGCGCTGTCCACGCCGGAGGGGGACTTCAGCGCGCCGGCGATCTCGCGCATTCGCGGTAGTATGTCGCGCACGGAGGCCACGGTCACCTTCAGCAAGCCCGTGGCCGACTCCGCGGCGAACCTGGCGAACTTCGCGATCGATGGCGGGCTCACGATCTCATCCGCCACACTGGATGCAACCAAGCGCAAGGTCACGCTCGTGACCTCAGCGCAGACGGAGAACACGGTCTATACGGTCACGGTGAACAACATCGTGGACCGCCAGACGCCGACTCCGAACGCGATCGCGCCGAACAGCATCATGACCTTCGTGCCGCCGATCCCGCGCGGCTATCAGAACCACATCGCGGAGTCCGAGCAGTACGCGCTGGCTTACTCGCTGGATATCCCGAGCAATGCCTACTACCGGCAGGCCCAGCCGAACTATCAGGTGGATAACCGGGCCTCGGTGGGACCCTTCGATCGGGTGGCCTACTACCTCGAGCTGCAGGCCGACAACGGCGAGCTGCAGTACGTGTGGACCTCGATGGATGCCTTCACGCAGGACGCGGGCAAAATCGCGGTGCCGACCTTCGGCAGCGGTGCTTTCTTCCAGCAGCCGGTGACGAATCTCACGGTGCGCTCGAACGTGGCGGGATTAGCAACGGGGAATAGCTTGAGCGGGAACATCGAGTTCTGGCCAAGCAACTACGAGAAGGGGAATTCCGCCAACGTGACGGGCGCGAGCGCCACGCATTTCGACTTCGGCGATCAGCCTTCTGCGGGTGATTACGGCTCGATGCAGGTGCACAACACGGGTGCCGCGCAGACCGTCTTCGCCTTCAACCACTGGGGTGGCACGGGTCAGGTCGCCCGGATCGCGGATCTGGGAATCGGCAACGACCCTTCACCCGTCAACGACGGCCGGGACTGGACCTTCCACAATAATGCGGGGGCTTATAACGTCAAGACGCTGCAGGTGCTGGTCCGCACCACCGGGGATCACACCGCGCCGACCCTTGTTTCCGCGATGGCCGCGGCCAGTCGCTCGCAGGTGGTAGTGAATTTTTCGGAGCCGCTGGCCACCGCGTCGGTGAGCGCCTCGGACTTCAGCTTGGACAACGGGGTAAGCGTTCTTTCCGCCACGCTGTCCGCGGATCGCCGCTCCGTGACCTTGCAGACCAGCACACATCCGCAGGCCGTATCGCTCACGCTCTCCGTGGGTGAGGTGCGCGATAGCTCGGCAAATGCGAATCCGATCGCGGCCGGCGCAAGTATCGCCGTCTCCACCGAGACGCGTCCGGCGGAGGTCATCGCGAATGTCGGTGCTGCTTCCGCGGGCTATCAACTGGTGCTCTCCGCGGATCTGCCGACCGTGGGGAACTTCGTCGCGAGGAATCCCTATAAGTTCGACGACCGCTCCGCGCCCGGCAACTTCACGAAGGTGGCCTACTATCTGGAACTCCAGCAGCAGGGGCAGCCTACCCGCTACGTGTGGACCTCAATGGATGCCTTCACCGGCGGTCGCCATCACATCGGTATCCCCACCACTGCCAGCGGTGCGGTCTATCAGCAGAATGTCACCAACCTCGAAGTGCTCTCGAATGCTCCCGGCATCGTCACGGGGACGACGGCCACGGGCGGTAACATCGAGTTCTGGCCGCACAGTTACACGCAGGCGAATGGCATCGCGATCCCGAATGCCAATGCCGGGACCTACGACACGGGTGATACCCGCACCACGGGGACCTACGGCTCGATGCAGGTGCACAACCACGATGCGGGGGCGAACCAGACCATCTTCGCGCTGAACCATTTCGGTGCGGATGGCAGCGTGCTGGATCTCGGCATCGGCAACAATACGGCTCCCGTCGACGGTGGCGTGGACTGGACCTTTGCTGCCAATGCGGGGAACTACAGCAAGCGGACCCTGCACGTGCTGGTGCTGCCCGGCACGACCACCAGCCCGGACCTGATCGCGAAGGTGCCCGAGGCCGAGGGCTATCAGCTGGCTTATTCCGTGGATGTCCCGGCGAGCGGGAACATGCAGAGCGGCACCGGTGCCTTTACCTACCAGAAGAACTTCGGCACCGCGCTGGGGCCCTTCACCCGCGTGGCCTACTACATGGAGCTCAACAAGACCGGCGATCCGGCGCCCACCTACGTGTGGACCTCCATGGATGCCTTCACCACGAATGGCGCGCGCATCGGCGTTCCGACCGGCTGGATGTTCCAGCAGCAGGTGACGAACATGAACGTGTTCTCGAATGCTCCGGGAGTGGTCACGGGCACGAACATCGCGACCGGGAATATCGAGTTCTTCCCGAGCAACTACAACCAGTCGAACCCGCTGGCCATTCCGAATGCCAGTCCTGCAGTCTTCGACTTCGGCGACGGCGGAGCGGGCACGGGCCAGGGCCACGGCTCGATGCAAGTGCACAACTACGGCGCGAGCCAGACCTTGTTCGCGCTCAATCGCTGGGGTTCGGCCAACACGAACAACCCGCTCTGCATCGGCATCGGCAACGGACCGGCACCGGATACGGACTGGACCTTCGCGAACAATGCGGCGACCTGGAACCTGAAGCGCCTGCTGCAGGTCTACGTGCTGCCGGGGAACTCCGACCTGGCGGCTCCCGCGATCACCGCGGTGAGGCCCTCGATCGACCTCGATGCCGTCCGGCTGACTTTCAGCGAGCCGATCGCGGAGAATTCCGCAAGCGCCGCCGTGGTGGATATCCCCGGCCTGAGCGTGCTCGGGGTGGAGATGCAGGGCAGTACGGATCTGATCGTGCGGACTAGCGCCCAGACCGCGGGTGCGGCCTACACGGTGAATGTGAGCGGCGTGCGGGATCGTAGCCCGGCGGCGAATACCACGGCACGCACCGCGAACTTCAACGGCTACACGGCGCCGGCGGTCTTCGCGAACGTGCCGGAGATCTCCGGCTACCGTCACATGCTCAGCCTGGGGCTGCCCGGTGCGGTGCCGAACTACAACAACAACGGGGTGAACTACGACCTGGACGAGCGCCGCTTCGGCGATTCGTCCTTCGATCGCGTGGCCTACCTGATGGAGCTGAACGGCAACTGGGCCTACGCCTCCTTCGATGCCCACACTCGTCTGCCGAGCCAGATCGGGGTGCCCACCCTGACCACGAACCCGGTGCCGATCCAGCAGATCGTGACGCACATGAACGTGGCTTCGAACGTGGCCGGCGTGACCAACGGGACCGATATCGCCACCGGCAATATCGAGTTCTGGGGCGGTAACTACGAGGCCGGAAACGACACCGGTATCCCGGGTGCCAGCAGCACGCTCTTCGACTTCGGCGATCGGATGACGAATGGCGGTCACGGCTCGATGCAGATCCACAACCATGGTGCGGGGCACACGATCATGGGCTTCAACAACTGGGGCTCGAACCTCACGGGCAACAGCGAGATGGGCATCGGCAACAACACGCCGATCAACAATGCGATCGATTGGACCTTCGCGGCGAATGCGAACAGCTACACCACCAAGCGCCTGTACGTGCTGGTGCGCGCGAGCGCTCCGGCCGCGCCGGGCTCGCTGGCCGCGCAATTCCATGGCGAGCCGGGCACCCGGATCGCGGATGCGGGCGAGGATGTGACCTTCACGGTGAGTGTCGCCGGTCCCGGCCCCTTCACCTACCAGTGGCGTCACAATGGCGTGGCGATCGAGGGCGCGACCAATCCGTGGCTGGATCTGAGCAACATCAGCGGCAGCAGCTCCGGCACCTACGATGTGATCGTGACCGGTCCGGGCATGGTGGCCACCACCAGCCCCGGCGGCACGCTGATCGTGACCGGACTGGTCCTTTCCCCGAACGAGATCCACGTGACGGAGGCCGGTGACGTGTCGCTTAGCTTCTACGGCGATCCGGGCCGGATCTACGAGATCCAGCGTAGTACCACGCTGGGCGGCTGGGAGACGCTGGACGAGATGCAGGCACCCTCCAACGGTGAGATGCCCTATCTGGATGATGAGGCACCGGAGCCGAAGGCCTTCTATCGTGCGGTGCCGCTGCCGCAGCCTTGAGCTGGACAGAAGCTTGCCAGCCCGCGCGGGAGATCTCCTGCGCGGGCTTTTTCGTGGGCGACTCCAAAACCGGTGGTCCGCTGGAATTGACCCTATCTGAGGAAACGGGCAGAAGCTTGCGCGTGAAGTGTACGAGTTGTGGCGGACGACTGGAAGGTTCGATGAGCTTTTGCCCCTTTTGCGGGGTGCGGCAGGAGGTGAACCTGCGCCAGATCCATTTCCGTGACTTGGGCACGGATGCCTCGTTGCCCTGTCCGCATTGTTCGACGGCGCTGGATGTGATCGAGTTCGACACCGAGCCGAAGATGCGGATCGAGCGCTGCACGACCTGCTTCGGGATGTTCTTCAATCCGGGCGAACTGGAGGCGCTGCTGGATGCGCAGACCAATCCGCTGGTGTGGCTCGATCCGGTGCAGCTCAACCAGATCGCGGAGGACTTCGGCCACCAGCATGAGATCGTGTACCTCAAGTGTCCGATGTGCGCCGAGCGGATGAGCCACCTGCACTTCGGCGGGAAGAGCGGGGTGATCCTCGACCGCTGCGGCACCCACGGCGTGTGGCTGGAGGGGAGCGAGCTGCGCCGCTTGACCGAATGGTGGCGTGCCGGGGGCAAGCTGATCTATCAGGCGCACGAGGCGGCGCGGGTGAAGCGGATGCAAGGGGAGCTGGAGCAGATCCGGAAGCCGGGGCCATCCTTTGTGAGCGTGGAGGGGCGGCAGCCATACGTTTTCGACCGGGAGCCGCGGTCCTTCGACGGCTCCGGAAGCGCGGCGGTGGATATCGTGGGCATTGTCGGAGGCCTGATGTCGATGTTCCTCGATTAGCCGGTCTCCGAACGCAGACGAGGCCTCCCGCCGGGAGACCTCGCCGTGTCATGGCTGTGGCTATGGAGCTTACTTGTCTTGGAGCTGATCGAGGATACCCCCGTCGGTGATCCCTTCCATCAGTTGCTTGGCCCCGCCGATCATCTTGCGGCCGGAGGCGACTTGCTTCTCGATCTCTTCGAGGGTGGAGAACTCCTGCTCGGCCTCGGTCTTTTCCTCCTTGGTGCGGGCGGCGAGTCCATCCTGGAAGATCCGCTTCTGCTCTTCATCGAGGATGGCGAGGAAGGCTTCCACGAAAGCTTCGTCGTCCAGTGAATCCGACTCCATGGAATCGGTGTCGCCAATGGCCATGGAGAGATCATCCTCGGGGATGTTGAGGGTTTTCTCGAGCTCCGCGAAGGCGGCGGGAGTCATTTCGCCACGCTTCACGGCATCCGAGGCGAGCAGGTATTCCATCAGCGAGGCGGGCTCCTTCTTCAGCAGGGAGATCAGCGAGCGTGCTTCCTCGCCATCGCGCTTGAAGGAGTCGTTCTCGAGCTGGCCGAGGGTTTTCTTCTGCTCCTCGGTGAGGTTGAGCTTCTCGCCGAGTTCTCCCAGCGATTCGGCCGGGTCGTCCCCGAACTGTTCGCCGAGCTTCATGCTGTGAGCGATCTCCATGACCGAGATGGCGTCCTCGAGAAGGGCAATCATTTCACCGTGGAGGTGGGCGGAGAGCTTGGTACGGGCATCGCCGTACTTCGCGGTGAGGCGTGCCTGGGTTTCGTTGCTGCGCTGCTTGCCGGTGGAGGCGGCGGAGGGCAGGGCGCTGCCCGAGAAGGGGGCGCTGCCGGTGGTGGAGGATGTTGCGGACGGGGTGCTATCGCTTCCATCCCGCATGCGGGGAACGGCGATGGCGGTGACTCCGGCGAGAAGAAGGAGCGAGGCTCCGGCGACGATGGCTTTGTGGCTCATGATGATGGCGATGATGCTGGTGCTTGAGACCGCGGTGGTGGCGGCAGTGGAAAGGGCGGTGGATGAAAGGCTGGCAGCGAAGCCCGCGGGGGCGGGTGCCGTGGCGTGGGCGGGGAGAATGGTGGCGAGCGCGGCAGAGGTGGTGGCGATGCCGCGCTTCGACAGAAGCGAGCGGAGTCGTTCGAGCGCGCGGTCGATGCGCTTGCGGGCGGCCTCCTCGCTCAGGCCGAGGGCGGCACCGATGGCACCGTGGGAGCGCTTTTCGTAGAAGCGGAGGAGGACGGCGCGGCGCTCCATCTCCGGCAGTTCGTCGATGAGTGAATCGATGACCGGCTCCAAGCGGGACCAATCGGGCGTGGGTTCGGAGTTCATCTCGAAAGGGTGGGAATGGGCGGATTCGCGCTTGCGGCGGGCTTCCTCGCTGCGGACCAGATCAATGGCGAGGGAGCGGCAGGTGCGGTGAAGCCATGCGGCGAGCGGCACATTGGCCGGGACGGAGGCGGGCTTCGCGGCGAGCTTGCTGAAGACCTGCTGGGAGACATCGCGGGCGAGATCCGGATCCCGGGTCACGCGGCCGGCGACGCTGAAGACGAGATCGCAGTGGCGATCCACCAGCCGCCGGAATGCCTGCTCGGAGCGAGTGGCGGCGAATTCACGGATGAGATCCTGATCGTTCATGGTCGTGGTCTTCTTGAACTATTCGGGACCGGCCAGAAAAGCGGACGGGAAAATGGAGATTTTTTCCCGGGGGCTTACCGAGGGCAGCCTATCTTCGTAGCGCCGAGGTAGCTCGAAACGCTCCCGCGGGAATACCCGGGGCTACCTTCGCAGCTTCACGGCAGCAGGCAGCGCGCACTCCAAGGCGGCATGGCCGCGTTTACGGAGTGGTAGCGCGCGTGTAGACGAGGCGGTAGAAGAGGCGGGAGAGACTTGGAGATGTATCCAGACGGATGCGGCGTTCGGTGAAGCCGTTGCCCAGATCGGTGTCGCTCAGGAGGGTGTAGACTGCCGGTGACCAAGCCGCGGATGGATCGCCAGCGGAACTGATGGCGTAGTCGAGCGCGGGAGAGGCTCCGTCCATGCGCATCTTGAAGGTGAGGATGGCGTGATCCGTTTCGAGCGAGGCGAAGGCGAGGAGATTCGGAGCCGCATCGGCGACCTTCGGGTCGAGGCCGTGGGCGAATTCTTCGAGGTTGGTGTAGCCATCCTGATCCGGGTCAGCGGCTTCACCCCAGACGGTGGCTTCTTCTTCCGGGTCGAGCGGTTGGAAGGCGGCGTGGGTCCAGGTGTCGAGCGCGGAGACCGCTTCGATCGTGAGATTCACGAGGATGGAATCGCTGCCGCCCCGGCCATCCGAGACGGTGACGGTGAAGGCGTCGCTACCGGTGTAGTTGAGCGCGGGCTGATAGCTGAGGTTCACGCTGCCGCCGCTGGCAGGGGTGGTGATGCCTGCGGTGCCATGGCTGGCCTGGGTGAGGATGGCCCAAGAGAGCGCATCACCATTCGCATCCGTGGCGGAGAGGCTGCGGCTGAAGGCGGTGGGCGCATTGTTCTTCGAGAGCGTGACCGCCACGGAGGAGCCCTCGAGGATGACGGGTGCGGTATTCGGCGGTTCCTGGATGGTGAGATTGACGGTGATTGTGTCAGTGCCCCCTTGGCCGTCCGAGACGCGCACGACGAAGGAGTCGCTGCCGGTGTAGTTCAGTGCCGGCTGATAGCTCAGGTTCACGCTGCCACCGCTGGCAGGGGCGGCGATGCCTGCGGTGCCGTTTGCAGCTTGGGTGAGGATTGACCAGGTAAGGGTGTTGTTTTCCGGGTCGGTCGCGCTGAGGCTACGGCTAAAGGCCATGGGGGTGTTGTTCTTGGAGAGCGTGACAGAGACCGAATCTCCCTGTGCGATCAACGGCGGGTCATTGGTCGGGATCAGGAAGGCGCGCATCACCGCCATGTGCTGCATGCCGGTGGCGCCGCTATCGCCAGCCATGACGGGAGCAACCGCGGTGAGCGGGGTGTAGACGCGGCTGTCGAAGACAAGGCCGTTCGCGAAGCTGTTCGACCCGATGACGAGCGGGGTGGAAAGGGCAGCGAGCGATGCTCCCGGCGCGACCCAATCGTAAGGCTTGGCCCGGCTGGCATTGGTGCCGCCCAAGCCGGCCTGATCGACGGGCCAAGGAGACGAGGTCACAACAACGGGCGAGAGCGTGCTCAGGCATGCCTCGCTGCGGCTGTCGGTATTGAAATCGCCGCCAAGCACCACGTGGTCAGTGGCCAGCTTGTTCGCTTGGATGAGAGTGCGGAGATTGCCTGCCTGAGTGTTCCGCGTGCTGGAGCCGCCGCCGGAGCTGAGGTGCACGCTAATTGCGAGCAGGTTCATGTCGCCCGGGATATCGATGCGGGCCCAGACGTACTCGCGGTCGGGCATCTGGGTGTCTTCCCAGACACCGGTGGCGAGGAAGGGGTAGCGGCTGACGATGCCGTTCGGGATGCTCTTGCCGGTTTCCACGTGGTAATGGAAGCTGGTGCCGAAGTTCTCGTTCACCCATTGGCGGTAAGTGGCGGCGCTGTTCTTGGACCCGTTCAAGGTCACGTTCATCTCTTGAACGAGCGCGATGTCCGGATCGAGACCTTGGAAGATGCGGTTGCCGTGGCCGGGGTCATAGGACTGCAAGTTTCCGCTCGAGGTGTTCGCCGCCATGATGCGGATCACCTCATCCGCCCATGAAACCGGGGCGAGGAGTCCGAGAGAAACGGCGGCAAGCGCGAAGAACCTGAGAATCACGCGCGACCAAAGCATCAAACGGGCCACCCGGGCAATGCAGCGCGTGTGTCGAATCTGCGTGTTTTTGCGGAGCATGGGACGGCTGCGGCTTCCCATCGGGGAAATCCGCCGCCATGGTCCGCGGGCCCGATGATTTTGCTCGATCCTGCCAAGCTCTCGAATCCGACCTCGAATGACGAGGTGCTGAGCGTCTTCCTGGACTACCTGATCGAGACGGAGGTGGAGCCCTACGACCATCAGGAGCAGGCGATCCTGGAGCTTTTCGCGGGAAACAACGTGATCCTGAACACGCCGACGGGATCGGGGAAGTCGCTGGTGGCACTGGCGATGCATTTCAAGGCGATCTGCCAGAACCGGAAGTCCTACTACACGGTGCCGATCAAGGCGCTGGCGAACGAGAAGTTCCTCTCGCTGTGCCATGTCTTCGGGCCGGAGAAGGTGGGCATGATCACGGGCGATGCGACCGTGAATCCCGGCGCGCCGGTGATCTGCTGCACGGCGGAGATCCTGGCGAATCTGGCGCTGCGCGAGGGTGCGCAGGCGGAGGTGGATGACGTGATCATGGACGAGTTCCACTACTACTCGGATGCGTCTCGCGGCTTCGCTTGGCAGGTGCCGCTGCTGACCCTGCCGCAGGCGAGGTTCCTGCTGATGTCCGCCACGCTGGGGGAAACGGCTTTCTTTGAGGAGACGCTGACCAAGCTGACGGGTGCGCCGACGACGCTGGTGAAATCCGAGCAGCGTCCGGTGCCGCTGGAGTTCGACTACAGCGAGACGCCGCTGGAGGAGAAAGTCGGGGAGCTGGTGGAGCAGAACAAGGCGCCGGTGTATTTGGTGCACTTCACCCAGCTGGCCTGCGCGCAGACGGCGCAGAACCTGACGAGCTCGAACTTCTGCACGAAAGAAGAGAAGCAGCGGATCGCCGAGGTGTTGCACGATGCGAATTTCCGCAGCCCCTACGGGAAGGAGGTCTCGAAGCTGTTGCGGCACGGGATCGGCATTCATCACGCCGGCCTGCTGCCGAAGTACCGGATCCTGGTCGAGAAGCTGGCGCAACGCGGCCTGCTGAAGGTGATCTGCGGGACGGACACGCTGGGGGTGGGGGTGAACGTGCCGATCCGCACGGTGCTCTTCACGCAGCTATTCAAGTACGACGGAAGTAGTACGAAGACGCTGGCGGTGCGGGACTTCAAGCAGATCTGCGGGCGTGCCGGGCGGAGGGGCTTCGACCACATCGGCTACGTGGTCTGCCAGGCACCGGAGCACGTGATCGAGAACCTGCGGCTGGAGAAGAAGGCGTCCTCTTCGGGCAAGAAAAGCTTCGTGAAACGAAAGCCGCCGGAGAAGGGCTTCGTGAACTGGGACGAGAAGGCTTACCGACGGCTGATCGATGCACCGCCGGAGAAGCTGGTATCGAGCTTTCAGGTGCGGCACTCGATGCTGCTGAACGTGCTAAGCCGCGAGCATGAGGACGGCTGCGACGCCCTGCGGAAGATCATCCGGAACAGCCACGAGACGGCGGCGAAGAAGAAGGCGCACAAGAAGCGGGCCTTTCAGATCTTCCGCGGGTTGGTGGAGGGAAACATCCTGCGGATCATCCCGCCGGCCGAGCGCAAGGGCCCGGTGAAGGTCGCGCTGAACGTGGAGCTGCAAGAGGATTTCTCGATGAACCAAGCGCTCGGGCTGTATCTGCTTGATGCAGTGCCGCAGCTCGACCGGGAATCGCCGGACTATGCGCTGAACGTGATCTCGCTCGTCGAGGCGATCCTGGAGAATCCGGAAGTGATCCTGCGGCGGCAGGTGGACTTGCTGAAGGGCGAGTTGATCGGCCAGTTGAAGAACGAGGGCGTGGAGTATGAAGAGCGGATGGCCCGGCTCGAAGAGGTCGAGTGGCCGAAGCCCGGGAAGGATTTCATTTACGACACCTACAACGCCTTCGTGGCCGAGCGGCCGTGGATGAAGGAGGCGGCGGTGCGGCCGAAGTCGATTGCCCGGGAGATGTTCGAGCACTGGCAGTCCTTCGAGGACTATGTGAAAACCTACGGGCTGGAGAAGAGCGAAGCGGTGCTGCTACGGCATCTCTCGGAGGTCTACAAGGTGCTCTCGCAGACCGTGCCGCCGATGGCGAAGACCGAGGAACTGGTCGAGGCGGAGGAATACTTTTTCGAGATCCTGCGCGGGGTGGATTCGAGCCTGCTCGACGAGTGGGAGAAACTGAAGAATCCCGACTATGTCCCGGAGGAGGAGAAGCCGCCGGAGCAGCGGAAGCATGTCGCCTTCACGCGGAATCGCCCGGCCTTCACGCGGGCGCTGCGGAATGCGGTGTTCACCTTGGTCAAGGCGTTCGCCGAGGAGAATACCGCGGCGGTGCTGGCCCAGGTGGAACCGGCGGACGGCGATGGGACCGCGTGGAATGCGGGGCGGGTGGAGGGCTTGTTGGATGCCTACTTCGCGGAGCACCTCAGGATCCGTCTGGACCCGGAAGCGCGGGCGGCCAAGCACTCGCGGATCGACGACGAAGAGCCGCGGCGCTGGAAGGTCGAGCAGATTCTGGTGGACCCGGACGAGCACAACGACTGGATGCTAAAGCTGACGGTGGATCTGGACCGGAGTGACGCGGAGGAAAGGCCGGTGCTGGTGTTGGAGGGGATGGAGACGATCGCGTGAATGATGGTTTCATATTTCCACACGCTTGAACGAATGCTAGGGTCCGGTGTGGCCGACCCATCCCAGACCTTTCCAGAACGAGGCATGCCGCGCTGGCGCGAGAAGCAGCGGAAAATGCCGGTAGGGGAGAAGGTGGCCCTGCTGGGGCAGGTGATCTTGGAAACCCGGAAGCTCGAAGTGATCAAGAAGGCATGGAAGCAGTCTGCGATGTCCTCGAAGAATTACTGAAGCAAGGCTCCCTTAGCGCGTATGCCATCGGAGGTGCAACTGCCGCAGGCTTTCATGGGGAGCCCTTGGCCACGCGGGATATCGATGTCTTCGTTTTCTTAGAGGCATCCCCCGGGTCACTCTTGGTCTCGCTGTCCCCGCTTTTCGAGCGCTTGTCCCAGATGGGCTTTCGAGACTTCGACGAAGAAGGTATTCTGATCAACGGCTTTCCGGTCCAGTTTCTCTCCGCAACTCCCGGGCTAGAAACTGAGGCTGTGACCGAAGCCTTGGTGATTCAATTCGATACCCATGTGATCCGGGTGATGACCCCGGAGCATTTGGCTGCGATTGCTTTGAAACTGGGGCGACCCAAGGATCGGGCAAGGTTGGTGTATCTGGTCTCCCTCCCGGAGTTTGACCGGAGTCGTTTCGGAGAGGTCTTATCTAAGCATGGACTGACCGAGCGGTGGGACACTTGGGCTTCCGGACTAGGCCTCTGAGCGGGTGTTCCCCGTGACCGAAAAGCTGCTGGCAAATCGCCGCTTAGAGGCCTTAGTGTGCGAGTGGTGAAATTGAGCAATATGGGACTGCGCGGAAAGTTCGCCCTGGCACTGGCGATCGCAGCCCTGATTCCGTTTCTGGTAGGGCTGGTGGTTCTGGAAACCTTCGGGTTCCGGCATTTGCTGGCCACCAAGGGGCGCTTGCACGAGGCGGAGGCGCGGGCGACCGCACGGTCGCTGGAGCGCTCGGTGGAGTTCCAGGCGGGCAATTTCTGGAGCTGGGTGGCGGCGGATCCGGCCCTGCTCGATTATCTCTCCGGGCTGGTGACCGGGGCTGAACCGGACATGAAGGCCACCGAGGCGAGGTGGAAGGAGATGTCGGAGGATGACCCGGTGCTGCGCGAGATTCTGGGGAACCCGGGAACCAACAGCCTGCTGCGATTCGCGACCTCGCACAAAACGGTGGCGGAGGTGCTGGTGGCGGATACCACCGGGCGTTTGGTGGCGGCTTCGCAAAAGGCCAGCGACTACGATCAATCGGACGAGGCGTGGTGGAGCGTGGGTCGCACCCTGCCGGAAAGCGGGATGTGGACGGACTCGCTGCACTTCGACGAGAGCGCCGGGGTATTCTCGCTGGATCTGGTGCTGCCGATTCACCGCAAGGGCGAGCTGAAGGGGGTGGCGAAGCTGGTGCTGGATGTCACCCCGCTGTTCTCGCAACTCCGGACCTCACGCGACGACAGCGGCGGGCAACTGGAGATCCTGCTGCCGGACAGCCGGGTGCTGGCCCGCTCCGGTGCGACCGGCTATGAGGCGCAGGGGACCACGCTGGACCCTGATGCGATGCTGGTCATCCGCGCGGCCCGGAATGGCTGGACCCTGAATCATCCGGGGAACAGCCCGGAGGAGCGGATGAGTGGGTTCGCCTCGATCGAATCGCGGGGATCGGACCGGCGGCGCTCGGAGCCGGATGGCTACGTGCTCTTTTCTTCACCGAAGGACGAGGTGGTCGCCCCTCTGCGGCGGCAGGTTGTCCTGATCGGTCTGGCCGCGGGACTGGCCACCGGGGTGTGTTTGCTGGGCGGCTACGCCTTGGTGAACCGGAAGATCCTCAAGCCGATCTCGGCGCTGGGGCAGGCGGCCCGCTCGGTGGCCGCCACCGCCCATCTGCGCACCGATGTCGGCATGTCCGAGACGGAGGCCTTCGCGCTGCGGAAGACGGCGGAAGAGGATCTGCACCGGATCCGCTCGATCCAAACGGGCGACGAGGTGCAGGAACTGGCGGAGGACTTCGGCGCGATGACCGACCGGGTGATGCGCTATCACCGGGAGCTGGAGGCGGAGGTGGATGCCAAGACCTCCCTGATCCGGGAGGAACTGGAGATGGCGCGCGAGTTCCAGACCGCGCTCATGCCGACGAGTTTCCCGGAGACGCCCGCGCATCTGGCGAAGGACCCGCTGCGGCTGGGCTTCGCGCACTTCTACCAGCCGGCCTCGACAGTGGGCGGGGATTTCTTCGATCTGCTGGAGCTGGATGAGCACCGCACCGGCGTGCTGATCGCGGATGTGATGGGGCACGGGGCCCGCTCGGCGCTGGTCACGGCGATCCTGCGGGCGCTGGTGCGGAATCACGTGGCCTCCGCTCACGATCCGGGGGCGTTCCTCGGGATCCTGAACCGCGAGCTCTTCGAGGTGATCGAGCGCAGCCACCAGACCCTGTTTGTGACCGCCTTCTTCCTGGTGCTGGATACCAAGGAGGCGAAGGCGAGCTGGGCGGTGGCAGGGCACCCTGCCCCCCTGCGGGCGCGGCGCAGCACCGGCAATCCGCCCCAACTACTGTGGAGCGGCGCGCAGCGGCAGCCTGCGCTGGGCCTGATGCCCGCCACGGCCTACCAGACGGCGAATTCCTCGATCCGGGCGGGGGATGTCTTCCTGCTCTACACGGACGGGGTGGTGGAGGCGGAGAATCCCTCCGGGAAGGATTTCGGCATCCAACGGCTGGTCGCGACCTTCGACGAGGCCCTCGACGGCCCGCTGGCCGCCATGCCGGCCAAGGTGATTTGCGAGGTGGCGGCCTTCCAGAAGCGGCGTCACCACGACGACGACGTGTGCGTGGTGGCGGTGGAGGTGAGCCCCGGGGCAGTGTCGGAACCGGTGACGGGTCCGGGGATGCTGGCAGGATCGGTCCCACGCGGTGCTTGACTTGCAAGGCGTCCTGCGGCAACCCCGCCCCATGGCCAAGCTTTCGATCCGCGACCTCGATGTGAATGGTAAAGAAGTCCTCATGCGTGTGGACTTCAACGTCCCGCTCGAAGACGGCGCGATCACCGACGATACCCGCATCCAGGCAGCGGTGCCTTCCATCAAGCATTTGCTGGCTGGTGGTGCCAAGCTGGTGCTGGCCTCCCACCTCGGTCGCCCGAAGGGTGGCCCGGAAGCGAAGTTCTCGCTGGCTCCCGCTGCGGTCCGCCTCGGTGAGATCCTCGGCCAGGACGTGAAGCTTGCTCCGGACAGCATCGGCGAGGAGACCGCCGCCCTGCGCGCCGCACTGCAGCCCGGCCAGGTGCTGCTGCTGGAGAACACCCGCTTCTACCCCGCGGAAGAAGCGAACGAGTCCGATTACGCGAAGGCTCTCGCCGGCTCCGCCGAGATCTACGTGAACGACGCCTTCGGCACCGCGCACCGCGCCCACGCTTCCACGGAAGGCGTGACCCACTTCATCCCGAAGAGCGCCATGGGCTTCCTGATGGAGCGCGAGCTCGAGTATCTCGACGGCAAGCTGCAGAATCCCGAGCGCCCCTTCCTCGTGATCATGGGCGGCTCCAAGGTTTCCGATAAGATCCAAGTGATCTCCAAGCTGATGGAGAAGGCGGATGCCTTCCTGATCGGCGGCGCGATGGCCAATACCTTCCGCAAGGCTCAGGGCTACAAGACCGGCAACAGCCGCGTGGAAGCCGACAAGCTGGACCTCGCGCTCGACCTGCTGGCGACCGCGAAGGACAAGGGCGTGGGCTTCCTGCTGCCCGCCGATACCCGCATCACCCAGGAATTCAAGGAAGGTGCCGAGACCAAGGGCACCGGTGCCTACGAGCAGGGCGGCGAAACGCCGGACGGCTGGGAAGGCATCGACATCGGCGATATCGCCATCGATGAATTCGTGAAGGAAGTGGCCAAGGCCAAAACGATCATCTGGAACGGCCCGATGGGCGTGTTCGAGATCGACAGCTTCGGCAAGGGCACCAAGGCGATCGCCGAGGCCATGGCCAAGAGCGATGCCGTGACCATCGTGGGCGGTGGCGATTCCGTCACCGCTGTGAACAAATACGGTCTGGACGATGAGATGACCTTCATCTCCACCGGCGGCGGCGCGTCGCTGGAATTGCTTGAAGGAAAGGTGCTTCCCGGTGTGGCGGCGCTCTCCGAAGCTTGACTTGGCCCGATTCCCGCTGTTGATCCCGCACCCAACTGATTTGCCATGTTCCGCAAGCCCATCTTTGCCGCCAACTGGAAGATGAACAAGGGGCCCTCCGAAACGGAGGACTTCGCCCGTAGTTTCCTTTCCAAGGTTCAGAACCGCACTTTCCCCTGCGATATCGTGATCGCGCCTCCCTTCGTTTCGCTGTCGAAGGCGGCGGAGATCCTGGGGAATGTCTCGAGCATCGCGCTCGCCGCCCAGAATTGCTCGCAGTTCGATTCCGGTGCCTACACCGGTGAGATCAGCGCGATGATGCTGAAGGAATTCTTCGTGCACTACGTGATCCTCGGTCACAGCGAGCGCCGCGCGATCTACGGTGAGACGGATGAAGTGATCAACGCGAAGGTCCGCAAGGCCCGCGAGTTGAACATGAAGCCGATCTTCTGCATCGGCGAAACGCTCGAGGAGCGCGAGGCCGGCAAGCTGGAGAAGGTGCTGCGCACCCAGGTCAGCGCCGGTCTGCAGGGTCTCTCCGAGCGCGACCTGCTCGATACGGTGATCGCTTACGAGCCGGTCTGGGCGATCGGCACCGGCGTGACCGCCTCGGCAGCGCAGGCTCAGGAGGCACACGCTTTCGTCCGTTCGCTGGTGGCGGAGCAGTTCGGCGCGGACAGCGCGGCGAAGATCCGGATCCAGTACGGTGGCTCGGTGAAGCCCAGCAACGCGGCCGAACTTATGGCCTGCCCGGACATCGACGGCGCACTGATCGGTGGTGCCTCGCTGGAGCCGCAGAGCTTCCTCGATATCATCGAGAAGGGTGCTCCGGCCTAAGCGCTGCGATAAGCCAGATTGATTCTTGGAAAGGGGCGCATCTCGCGCCCCTTTTCATTTGTTGTGCTTGTCATCCGGGATCCGCGGGTGAGCGGGAGGAAGGAAATCCGGGAAAGTACCAAGAAGCACCGGGCCGGTGCGTCGAACTTGTGTCGAGCGGATTGTTCCGCCCGGCCTCCCCCGATCCGCGGGGAGCTCCTGTCGCCAAGCTCCAACATCTCCTGTACCCTTATGACTTCGAGGTCCCGTCTGCTCGCCATCACCCTTTGCCTCGGGGCTTCCCTCGCGGCATTCATCCCGGTGAAGCAGCGTCTCCACTCCCACCCGCAGAGATCCTCCGGTGATTCTCCGCGTGTCCACGATTCCACGATTCCCCATCAAACAAAGGCTCGAGGTGAAGGAATCTTGACGGAAAGCCAGCCCGATGGGCCCGCCTACGGGTTCCGCGAAGAGCAAGGCGGCCAGGCCTTCGCCGCGGAGAACTTCGCCTATCAGATGGATGTGAAGTGCCATCAGGATGGCATCACCATCACACCTTCCGGCGATCATGCCCTCGCTCCCGCATGGTCGTTCAGCTTGGCCAAGCCGCAGGCAGGTCAGTCGATGCTCACTGCCGAGAATGGCAGGGTGGCCTATCAGCACGGGCCTCATCAGGAGGAGTGGTTCGTCAATTCCACCAAGGGCGTTGAACATGGCATGACACTCGCCACAGCGATCTCCTCGCAGGATGAGCCGTTAATCATCGAGTTCGCCGTAGACTCCTCGCTGAAGGGCGAGCAAGCGGGAAGCAATCACTTGGTCTTCAGCAACGACGCCGGTGTGCCGACGCTGCGCTACGAGCAGCTCTTCGCCTTCGATGCGAAGGGGCGCGACATTCCCACCGCGCTGGCATGGAACGAGGATCGATCGACGATCTCGTGGCGCGTGGATCACCAGGGCTTCGAGTATCCGATCACCATTGATCCGATCATCGCCACCTTCTCGCAGACCTTGCTACCGCCGACCTTGTCGAACGGCAGCTTCGGCGACTCCATTGCGATCGTCGGCAACTTCATGGCAGTGGGATCACCCAGCTTGAGCCGGGTGTATCTCTACGAGAAAAACGCGGGGACTTGGGAAATCTTCAGCCGCAAGAACTTCCTCGTCTCCACCGCGAGCAACGGCGGCGCTTTTGGCACGAAGGTGCTGATGCCCGATCTCAACACGATCATAGTCTCGGATATCACCTATGACGCTCCTACTTCCTCGGGCGGCACGAATGATAATCAGGGAGCCATCTTCGTCTTCGGCCGGAACGTCGGCGGGGACAACAGTTGGGGTTTGATCAAGCAGTTCACGATCACCGATCCGCTCTTGCCGAACGGGAAACTGGCCGACCGTCTCGGAACCGTGATGGTGTGCAACGGGACCACGCTTGCAGCGAATGCCATTCCCGATGCGGGCTCCTACGATACCGCGATGAAGTCGATCTACCTCTTCGAGAAGGACCGCGGTGGCATCGATAACTGGGGCCAGGTGCCCAACGTGCGGGTTGAGAGCCTCGGCTTCGCCAGCGGCTTCACCTACGGGCATACCTTCGACTTGGAAGGCGACCTTTTGGTGGTGGGTTCCTCCGCGGAGAACTATCAAGCGAGCTCCAGTTCGCCGATCGTCCAGTTTCAGGGTGCAATCTACCTCTATGGCCGGAACCAAGGCGGCACGAACCAATGGGGACTGCTGCCCAATGGCAGGCGCTATGCGGCGGACGGCCTGTTCGGAGACCTCTTCGGGCGCTCCGTGTCGATCTCGGGCGATATCATCGCGGTCGGTGCGGATAGCGTGGATCTCTCCGCGTCCCAAGCGGATGCGGGAGCGGTTTACCGCCTTTCCCGCAATCAAGGCGGCACTGGTGCATGGGGCTTCCTTCCCGGACGGATCACGGCGGCGGATGCGGCGGCTGGGGACGGCTTCGGAGCCTTCGTCGAGCTTCTCGGGGATGTGCTCGCGGTGCGGGCATCCGGCGATGATGTAGCCGGCACGAACAACGCCGGCTCGGTCTACCTCTTCGAGCGGAATCTCGGCGGGCCTAACAACTTCGGTGCCGTGTCCGGTGGGAAGTTCTCGATCGATAACGTCTCGAACATCGTGAAGGTGAACAGCCCGGTCTTCCTCTCGCCGGGGCACCTCGCGTTCTCGACCAATCCCTCCACGGGGAACTCTTCGCTCAGCATCGTGAACCTGAGCGGCACCCTGGCACCGGCCACGCTGGGTCCGATCACCTTCAGCCCGCAAGGCGTGGTGAGCTTCACGCCCGTGGCCGCGGGCAACTATCAGCTGCGGACCAGCACCAACCTCAGCACCTGGTCCAATCAAGGCGCGGCACAGGTCGGCGCGGCGAATGCCAGTCTGACTTGGAACGCCGGAGCCCCGACCCCGGGGACCAAGCGATTCTACCGGGTGGAGAGCCCGTGAGAAAACAAGGGGGGTGGCCTGCGCTGTGCCTTCAGGGGCATGGCGCAGGCCCATTCCAGATTACAGCGAGTCCACGGTGAGGTTCTTGAACTCGATCTTCATCTTCACGCCGGGGTGGATCTGCAGGCCGATCGGGCCGGATTCCTTGGCGGTGTCGGAGACGTATTCGATGACCTGCTCGCCATTCAGGGAGACGGTGTAGGTCTTGCCCTTCGCCACGATCTTCATGTGGTTCCAGTCGTCCGCCTTCAGGAGTTCCTTCACCCCGGCGGCTTCCTGCGGGTAGCCGCGCTTCGAGCCGATGTAGGGCGAGGCGGTCAGGTCGCGCTTGAGCGAACGGGAGGTGCCGATCTGGATCTGCTCGTTCTCGTGGCGTAGGAAGATGCCGGAGTCCACGTCGCCGGAGAACTTGAAGTCGAGCTCGACCGTGAAGTCCTTGAAGCTCTTCTCCGACCACAGCACGGAGTTCTGCTTCTTGTCATCGCTCTCGCCCTTCAGCACACCCTCGGCCACGGTCCAGTAGTCGGCGCCCTGGACTTTCCAGCCTTCGAGTCCGGTCCCGTTGAAGACTTTCTCCGGTGCGGCGATGGCGATGGTCGGGAACAGCAGGGATGCGAGCAACAAGTGAGCTTTCATTGAGGGGACTACGCCTAGGTCATGAAACTCTTTCTTGAAAGATCGGGTTATAGACGGGCGGGGAAAAACTTGTCATCTTTGCCCCTTGTGCCCGGTCGCAGGGGCTTCCTAGGGTGGGATCGATGAAACCCTTTTCCCGGCTTGTCTTTGTCTCCGCGTTGTCCGGTTTTTCGGTCCTCCCGCTTGCCGCGCAAGATGCCAGGGCGAAGTCCGCCACGCTGGCGGTGGCAGCGATGGACAAAGCGATCGCGGACAAGGAGATCGCCGGGTCCGTGACCTTGGTTGCGGGCAAGGAGGGGGTGATCTTCTCCTCTACCAACGGGTTCTCCGATCTGGAGAAGAAGACCCCGATGGCGAAGGATGCGATGTTCTGGATCGCCTCCATGACGAAGCCCGTCACCGGCACGGCGGTGATGATGATGCAGGATGCCGGGAAGCTCTCCGTGGACGACCCGGTCTCGAAATACATTCCCGCCTTCAAGGATCTCAAGGACAAGGACGGCAAGCCGGTGACGGTTACGATCAAGCAGTGCCTGACCCACAGCTCCGGCCTCAGCGAGGTGTCCCCGGAGGAATCCGGCGATATCGCCAGCTTGGAAGCGCTCATGCCCTTGATCGTGGCGAAGCCCGTGATGTTCGAGCCCGGTAGCCAATGGCAATATTGCCAGACCAGCATCAACACCGCGGCGCGTGTGGTGGAGGTGGTGTCCGGCGAGTCCTTCCCGGAGTTCCTGGAGAAGCATCTCTTCGGCCCGCTGGGCATGAAGGACACGACCTTTTACCCCGATGAGAAGCAGGCCTCGCGGATCGCCACCTCTTACAAGCGGACGGATGCGGGCGAGTTGGAGAAGGCCGGGCTGATGTTCCTCGGCAACAAGCCGATCACCAGCAAGGAACGCTATCCGCGTGCAAACGGCGGGCTCTTCTCCACGGCGGAGGACTATGCTAAGTTCGCCCGCATGATCCTCAATGGCGGTGAGCTCGACGGAAAGCGCTACCTCTCCGAGACAGCGGTGAAGCAGATGACGACGGTCCAGAGCGGCGATTTGAAAACCGGCTTCACCCCGGGCAATGGCTGGGGTCTCGGTTGGTGCGTGGTGCGGGAGCCGCAGGGCGTCACCGCTGCCGTTTCCCCGGGCACCTTCGGTCATGGCGGAGCCTACGGCACGCAGGCGTGGATCGATCCGGTGAAGGGCCGCGCCTATGTGATGCTGGTGCAGCGCGCGAACTTCCCGAACTCCGATGGGTCCGAGGTTCGGAAGGCCTTCCAAGACGCCGCGGCCGGACTCTGAGATGAAACAGCGGCGTCAACGGAATCGGCTGCGTCCGAAGGGGGATGGAAAGCGTAAGAAGGAGCAGCCAGATCCAAAGGAGGAAGAAGCGCGGAAGGTATCAAAGCGAGCCAGAGAGCTTGGTCTCGCGCCGATCAACCGTGAGAAGCTGCATTCGCGCAGCGTTTTCGGGTCCTTCCTCCAGTCCACCTTCCACGGCTGCTTCTATCTGGACTACGAATTCACCTGTAAGGATTGCGGGAAGGTCGAGGTCTGGACCGGTCGCCAACAGAAGTGGTGGTATGAAGTGGCGCGCGGCGAGGTGGAGCAGACTGCGGTGCGTTGCCGCAGTTGCAGGCAGAAGGAGAAGCGCTGCAGGGACGAAGCGCGCCGGGTGCATCTCGAAGGCTTGGAGCGGAAGAAGCGGGGGAAGTGAGTGACTAGGGTGATGTGCTCCCTTTTGAACGAGTAAGGGTGCGCTATCTGGCTCTCACCTTCTCCAGCAGGCTCTTGAGCTCCGCGATCTTCTTCGCATTCTCCGGAGCGAGGTTCTTGCTCTCGCCGGGATCCTTCGAGAGATCGTAGAGCTGGCCGGGTTGCTTGTTCTTGCCGGGAACGAATTTCCAGTCGCCCGAGCGAATGGCGAGTTGGCCGGCGTGCTCGATGATGTGGTCGCGACCTTTGTCCGAATCGCCGGTGAGGGCACGAAGCATGTTCTCGCTATCGGGGAACTTCGAATCCTGCCCGGTAAGTACGGCGAAGCTCGTAGCAAAGTCGATCTGGCTCACCATCGCGGGGCTCTGCTTCCCGGGCCTTACACGGGCCGGCCAGCGCAGCAGGAAGGGCACGCGGGTGCCGCCTTCATGCATACTATACTTTCCCCCGCGCCAGGGGCCCGCCGGTTTGTGGCCGCCCAGCTTCGCCTCGGCTTCGTCCTTGTAGCCGTCGTCGATCACCGGGCCGTTGTCGCTGGAGAAGACCACGATCGTGTTCTCCGCCAGCTTGAGTTCATCGAGCAGGCGCAGCACTTCGCCGACCTGCCAGTCCGCCTGCACGATGGCATCGCCGCGCGAGCCCATGCTCGTCTTGCCGACGAAGCGAGGGTGGGGGACCCGTGGCACGTGGATATCGTGCAGCGCGAAGTAGAGGAAGAAAGGCTGCTCCTTCGATTCGCGGATGAAGCGCAGCGCCTGCGCGGTGAAGTGGTCCGCCATGTCCTCGTCCTTCCACAGCGCCTTGCTGCCGCCCTTCATGAAGCCGATGCGGCCGATGCCGTTCACGATCGCCATGTTGTGGCCGTGGCTCCAGTCGAGCTTCAGCGTGGAGCGGTCCGTGGTGCCGGTGGGCAGACCGGGGAAGGGCTGCTTGTAGGAAACCTCGATCGGGTCGGCGGGATCCAGATTCACCACCTTGCCATCCTCCACATACACGCAGGGCACGCGGTCGCCCGTGGCGGCCATGATGTGGGAGAAGTCGAAGCCGACCTCATTCGGCGAGGGTTTGATCGGCTGATTCCAGTTCACGCCCTCCTTGCCGCCGAGGCCCAGGTGCCACTTGCCCACCACCCCGGTGCGGTAGCCCGCTTTCTGCAGCATGCCTTGCAGCGTTGGTTGGGCTGGATCGATGATCAGTGCCGCATCTCCCGGCAAGATGCCGGTGCCCTGTTGGCGCCAGGCATACTTCCCCGTGAGCATGGAAAAGCGCGAGGGCGTGCAGGTGGCCGAGGTGGCGTAGCCCGCGCTGAAATTGATTCCTTCCTTCGCCAAGCGGTCGATGCCCGGCGTCTGCACGGCGCTGGCACCGTTGCAGGAGATGTCACCGTAGCCTAGGTCATCGGCATAGATCAGGACGATGTTCGGCCTTTCCGCGGCAATCAGGGCGAAAGGAAGAAGAGCCAGCAGGCCGATGGATTTCATGGCGCAAGAATACGGAAATCCGCCATGAAACCATCATAAAAACCCGTTTGGGTAGGACCTTTCGGCCTATTGGCGGATCTCGATGAGGGCGTTGCCGAACTCCGGGTCCTCAAGTTTCCCGCCTCCGCAGCAGGTGAAGCCCTCGGGAAAGCCGGGAGAGTTCACCTCCAGGCCTTCCCCGACAAGGCCGCCAAGCGCTTGGAACTCGATGAAGCGGTCGCAGAGCCCGATCGCCGCGCTCCTCCACTCCGGTTTCACGCCGCGGATGCTGATGTCCGGCCGGCCGAATTTCCGCATGCCGCGGGTATGCACCCACTCGCTGCCCTCGCCCTCCGGAGAAGTCAGGATCACGCACTGGCTGCGCAGCGCGGGCTCCACCGGCTCGAAGGCCTTGCGCCACCATTCCTCCGGCGTCCACCAGCGGAACATCTGGGGATCGTAAACGCAGATGCCACCCTGATCGACCATCCAACTCGCGATGCCCACGGCGTCCCGGAGATAGTAGAGTTCCCTCTGATCACCCAGCTCGCCGCGCAGCACGGTGCAGGAGGTCTGCGCAGCGATGTTTGCGGCGAAGGCTGAGTCGCGGATCTTCAGATCTTCCCATGCCTGGCCCTTGCGGAAGGATTCCACCTCGGCGGCATACTCCGGGGAATCATATTGGATGATCTCCAGTTCCTCCGACATCCCCTGCACGCGGTACTTCGCCGCAGGCAGGGTGGTGGAGAGATCGACATTTCCGTACACGACGAAGCACAGGAAGGAGGATCCTCCCCCGGCTTGATAACGCGGACGCTTCCACAAAGAGGCTCCGTTGGGCGACATGAAGCGCCTTGTTAGCCAGTTATGGGTTCGTGGAAAAGCTCCAATCGCGCGTGGTGTTCGCCCGCAAGCTGTTCGGAGGAGCAGAGCCGTCTAGGCTGGCAAGTCCTTTGAACGAAGGCCACCGCGCTTCTCCACTTCCACCGCACGCGCGGGGTTGTAGTCGGTCCAATCCCGGATCGTCCTACCATCCGGCTCAAGCTTGTTGATGTCCCATCCTTGCGAGATCAGGTGATCGAGCACGGACCAACTGCCGTTCATGGCCGCGCAGCGCATCACCATGCCGGGCGGCAGGCCGTCCTCCAGGCATCCCTTTACCAGCACGAGATTGTCGTGCTTCGCGGCCTCTTGGCAGATCTTCCCGCGATGTTCTTCGAAGCCGTGCCATGCCTTCATCTCGGTGAGCGACGCGGTCTTGCACTTGATCACAAACTCCGACTCGGCCGGTTCGACCTCGATCCCCGCCAGAAACTCGTCCAGCGAATCGCAGATCTTCCGCAAGGGACCGCCTTCGTGATCCCAGTAGTAGATCGCGTGATCCTTCACACCGATCACCCAGAAGTCGCCGCCCCAAGTGCTCGCCAGCGGTAGATGCTTGCGGAAGTCGAAGTATTCGACTAACTCGCAGAGATGGAGAATGTCGTCGTCGTGGTCCTCTTCGATCCGGCAGAAGGCCCGCACGTCCGGTGACTTGTTCCCGGTTTTGAAGCTCGCGAGTCCTTCGAAGTCGCCGCCGTTGACCTCCAGCAGTAATCCCCGCAGGGAGGGTGGCAGCTTGAGCTTGAGCTGTTCTTCGAGAGCCTTCAGGTCCTCCTCATCGAGATCGGGACCGCTGTCTTCAAGATGCTCGAGGGGGTATCGCATGAATTCACTCCCACCAGCCGCAGGTGTTATCCTGACCGGCGCAACACACTTCCACCTCCATAAAGGCGGCGCGCACGGCGGCTGCCGCTTTCACCGGGCAGTTGCAATCGCGGCTGAGATGGCCGAGCACCACGCGGCGCAGTCCGGCCGGAATCAGTTCCGCCACCAGTGCCGCGGTCTGGGCATTCGAAAGATGACCGTGGCGGGAAGAGATGCGCTGCTTGGTCGACCAAGGGCGCTTCATGTCGGCCTCTAACAGCTCGTCATCGTAGTTCGCCTCCACGAAGAGCGCGTTCACCCCGCGCAGGCGATCGAGGATCAGCTTGGTCACGTGCCCGGTATCGCTCAGCAGGCCGAAGGACTTGTCCTCATGACGGAACGTGAAGCCTACCGGCTCCACCGCATCGTGCGGCACGGCGAAGGACTGGATCTCCAGCCCGTTCATGCGGAAGCCCGCGCCGGACTCGAAGATCTTCCACGACCCGCCGACCCCGCCGTCGCGCACCACCATCGAGGTGGCGGGCGTGGCATAGATCGGTACCGCGAGTTGCTTCATCATCACGCGCAGGCCCTTGATGTGATCGCCGTGTTCGTGGGTCAGCAACACCGCATTCAGCGTCGCCGGATTGATCCCGCTGGCCATCATGCGAGTCACGAGTTGCTTGGCCGAGAGTCCTGCATCCACGAGCAGCCGGATGCCGCCGGCCTCCACGACCGCCGCATTCCCTCCGCTGCCGCTGCCTAGGACGATGAACCGCACGGGCCGACACTGCCGCGCTGCGGCGAAAATCCAAATCCCAAACTATAATTTCCAAGAAATGCCCAAGGCTGCGGCCCGAGCCCCACGCGGGTGCATTTTTTGAATCTTGGAATTTAGGGTTTGGGGTTCCAAGTTCCCCCCGTGCGGCACCTCCGTATCATCCACAAGCTCCGCACGCTGTTGGCGCTGCTGGTGTTTGCGGCGCTGCTGGCGGCGGGGGGCGGCCTGTGGTGGGCGAATCAGACCGGCCTGCCGGAGACCTGGCGGGCCCAGATCGAGAACGGCTTGGCCGCGCAGGGCTTGCACGCGGATATCGGCCGCCTGCGCTATTGGCCGCTGCAGGGGATCGAAGCGGACGAGGTGATCGTCTACGCGGATGCCAGCCGCGAGCGCGTGATCGCGAAGGCGCACGAGGTGGTGGTGGATGTGGATCGCACCAAGTTGGCCCGCGGCGATGTGCGCGTGGAACGGCTCGACCTCCGCGGTGGCTCGCTGACCCTACCCGTGGACCCGGACGATCCGAAGTCCAAGGTGCTGGAGGTGAAGAACGCCAGCGGCCGTGTGCTCATGCCCGGCGGGCGTCGCTTGGAGGTGAAGAACGCCCGCGGTGAGGTGAGCGGTGTCGCGCTGGAGTTCGAGGCCCTGGTGCTCGGCTACAAGAAGCGGCTCACGGAAAAGCCGGAGGATCTGGAGGCGCAGCTTTACCGGCGGCGCCTGCTTTCGCGGGTTATCGAGCTGCTTGAGCCCTGGGCCTTTGAGGAGGGCAAGCCGCCAGTCATCCGCATGCGCGTGGAGGGCGATCTGGATGACCCGAAGACGGTGCGTGCGGACCTGCACCTGACCAGCGGGGCGATGAACCATGGCAACCTTTCGATCAACAGCATCGAGGCCCGCGGCGAGATGCGCGGTCGTCTCCTGGTGCTGGAATCCCTGACGATCAAGGACGGTGGCGGCGACCTGAAAGGTCGCATGGAGTTCGATCTGGCGACCCGCAGCGGCCGCTTCGAGATGCGCTCGAATCTCGATCTGCCGCCGATCCTGCAAGAGCTGGATGCGGAAGGCCTGCTGCGCGACGTGAGCTTCGAGTCCCGGCCGGAGCTGACCGCCCGCGGCAAGCTGGAATGGCCGGAAGACGCGAAGCCGAGCTTCCACATCATGGGCCATCTGAAGGCGGATAACGTCCGCTTCGCCAAGCACACGGCCAGCCGCTTGGAGAGCGATGTCTCGTGGGATGGCAAGAACCTCTTCCTCGACAATCTGGAAGCGACTCGGCCGGACGGCTCGATGAAGGCGCGGGTCCTGGTGCAGGCCGATCAGGTGCGCTACGAGGCCTCCACCGATCTGAAGCCGACGGTGTGGCGCAGCTTCTTCGACAGCGTGCCGCTGGGTAAAGTTCTCCACGATTTCAGCGAGAGCAAACAGACCAAGGTGGCCGCTCGGGTCGAGGGTCGCTTCGGTCGCGGGAATCCCCACGACTGGTCGGCATGGGGTGAAGCGAGTGCCACTCACATGGCCTATCGCGGCACGCCCTTCAACCGGGCCAAGGTGAAGATGAAGCTCGACCACGAGTTCTTGGATTTCACCGAGGGCACGGTGGAGTTCGATTACTCGGACTACTCCCTGCGCAAGGCCCACGGCGGTCCCATGACGGGGGAGGCGAAGGTGGACCGGGTGCGCTACAATCGCGTGCCCTCGACTCTGACGCTGGAAGGGATCAGAGGGAGCTTCTGGCCTGCCCCGGTGCTGCGGATGTTCCTGCCGTCCGTGGCGGATCATCTGGAGGAGTACGGCTTCCATCGTACTCCGGAGCTGAGTGCCGCGGGCACCATCGGGCTCTTCAGCGGCATTCCGAAGACGGACTTCCGGATCAAGGGGGTGACACCCGGCTTGGTCTCCTATCGCTTCGCGGGTACGGATCTGCTGCTCAACGGGCTGGATACCGTGGTGCGCGTGAAGCCGGACCGCACCGAGGTGCGGGATCTCTCCTTCGATCTCTTCGATGGCAAGATGCGCGGGCAGTTCGACATCATCCCGGACGATCGCGGCAAGCAGGTGAAGGGTGACATCGACTGGACCCGCCTGAGCCTGCCGGAGCTCTCGAAGGCCTGCGGCTTTGAAAAGGCCGCGAAGGGCTATGTGACCGGCCGCATGGACTTCGATCACAAGGGCCGGGACGCCGCGGGCCTGAACGGCGAAGGACACATCGCCTTGGAAGAGGGTGAACTCTTCTCCGTGCCGATCTTCGGGCCGCTCTCGCCGCTGCTCAGTGCGGTGCTCGATCGCAAGACGGGTTTCCAGCAGGCAACCGAGGCCTTTTGTAGTTTCAAGGTGACCGAAGGCGTGCTGAGCACCCGCGATTTCTACACGGATACCTCCTCGCTGGTTTTCACCGGCGATGGCACCGCGAACCTCAACCGCAAGACGATGGACATGACCATCCGCATGAACGCGCGCGGATTGCTGGGTGTCATCACGCTGCCGCTCAAGCCCTTCTACGGGCTTTTCCAGTTCCGCGGTACCGGCCCCCTGAAGGAGCCGAAGTGGGACAATGTGATGTTCACCTCGCCGCCGGAAGAGGCGGAGGAGAAGCTGCTGGAAGCGCCGAAGGCGAGACCGGCACGCGGCCCGGTGAACCGGCGCTAGGAAAGAGCCCCGGCCTTTCCGGAACACGAATGGTTTCAGGATTCTGTAGCGGCACATCCCTCCTTGCGCGGCCAATCGATCCGTGCGAGCATTTTGAGCAGGAGCGACAAGTGGCTCCGTCCTTCATTTCCAACCATTCCAAGTCATGTCCGACACTTTCGCCAGCAACGCCGGTTCCCTCGATCCCGAAGCCGGTTTCTCCAATGGTCCGTCCGTCGGCCAAGCCGCCAATGACCTCCGCACCGCCGCGGGAGAGAAGGTCAAGGATGTGGCCGGCCAAGCCAGCGAGCAGGCCCGGGCCCTGAAGGAGCGCGCGGTGGAATCCGTGCAGCACTTCAAGGAAGTGGCCACCGAAAAGGCCTCCCATCTGAAGGAAGTGGCGAGCGAGAAGGCCCAGGCCTTCAAGAGCGCTGCGACCGAAAAGGCTTCCCACCTCAAGGAAGTGGCGGGCGATCGCGCCAAGCAGTTCCGCAGCGCCGCCGACGAGCAGTGGCGTGAAACCCGCGAGAAGGCGAAGGAGATTCACATCACCACCGAGGACTACATCCGCCAGCATCCTACGCGTTGCGTGGTCGGCGCTTTGGGCCTCGGATTCGTGATCGGCCTGCTTGCCCGCCGCTAAGAGCGGCTACCCCGAATCGCCCGTGAAACGCAGTCCGCGCGGCCGCGTTCACGGGCATTTGATACCATGACCCAAGGCCCTGAACCGGAAATGCCCGAGCACTCGTCCTGGCGGGAATCCGCGGTGGAATTCGTTTCCGCGCGGGTGGAGTTGTTGTCCTTGGAGGCCAAGGAGGCCGGAAAGCTTGCCGCGATCAAGGTCGCGCTGATCGTCTTCGCCATCTGCTGCCTGCTGGTGGCGTGGCTGGTCGCGGTGGCGGGCTTGATCGGCTGGATTGCTTCCGGCACCGGCTCGTGGTATTTCGTCGCCCTCGGTGCTGCCGGCTTCCACGTGCTGCTTGCCGTGGTGGCAGTCCTGATTCTGCGCCGTCCGGCCCCGCCGGCATTCCCGCATTCCAAGGCTGAACTTCTAAAAGACCGCGAATGGCTTCTTCACAAGAACGAGATCTCGAAGCGCTGATCTCCCGGATCGCCCGCTCCCGCGGGGAGGTGGCGCGGGACATCGCGCACCTGCGCCGCCGGCTCGATGTGAAGTCCCGCGTGAAGGAGTCCGTCCTGTCCAAGCCGCTGGCTTGGCTGGGTGGCTCGCTCGGGGCTGGATTCCTGACCAGCATGGTGCTGAAGAGGCGCCGGCTTCGCCCGGCGAAAACCGAGGAGGTGGTGAAGAAAAGCCTGTGGACGGTTTTGCTCGGCGGCTTGTTCACTTTGGCCCGTCCGGCCCTACAGTCATGGGCCTTGCGCGAGTTTCAGTCACGCTTCGCACAGCCTAGGTACTCACAGGATAAACACCCCTGAGACAAAGTCGCAATTCGCACTTCCCAACCCGAAATCTTCCCGCTCTAAAGCACGCCCACATGTCCGAGCACCGCGTACTCGACCACGTTGACGAATATCTCAGACTCGGCCGCGAGTATGAATGTTCCGACATCCATTTGCCGACGGCTTATCCCCCGGCATGGCGTCGTCATGGCCAACTTTCGCCCATCTGGAACGATCATCCTCCGCTCACGGCCGAGGATACGGAACGGCTCGCCCGCTCCTTTCTTAGTGAACGCGAATGGACCCGTCTTCAGGAGAATGGCGACGTTGACTTCGCTTATTCAAATGGCGACGGCCGCTATCGCGCCTCGGTGGTGAAGCAGCGTCTCGGCTACGACATGGTTTTCCGGATCATCACCGGGGTGATCCGCTCGATGGAAGAGATCAATCTTCCGGTGGAGCACTTGACCCCGCTGACCCGTTATCACAACGGGCTGATCCTGGTGACGGGAGCCGTGGGTTCCGGCAAGTCCACCACGCTGGCCGCGCTCGTCGATTTCATCAATGCGGACCGTGAGGACCACATCCTCACGCTGGAAGACCCCATCGAGTATGTCTTCGAATCGAAGGGCTGCCAGGTCAACCAGCGCGAGGTCCACACGCACACCGAGTCCTTCGCGAAGGCCCTGCGCGGCGCCCTGCGGGAAGACCCGGACGTGATCATGGTCGGTGAAATGCGCGACCTTGAGACCATCTCGCTGGCGCTCACCGCCGCGGAAACCGGTCACTTGGTGCTCGGCACCCTCCACACCGGCAATGCCCCGCGAACCCTGGACCGCGTGCTCGACGTGTTCCCGGTCGATCAGCGCGAGCAGATCCGCATCATGGTCTCCGAATCGCTGCGCGGTGTCTTGTCCCAGCAGCTCGTACCGCGTGCGGACGGGCAGGGCCGGGTGATGGCGCTGGAGCTTCTGGTGAATACCGCCGCTGTCTCGGCCACCATCCGCGATGGCAAGACCTTCATGCTGCCCGGCATCATGCAGACCGGTAAGAACGTCGGCATGATCACCATGGATGAGTCGCTGCGCCGCCTCTACATCAAGGGTTTGATCACGCAGGAAGAAGCGCTCTTCCGCAGCGAGGATAAGAACCAGATGCGCAATTTCTTCACTTCCTGACCCTTTCGATCCCATGGCCGTCATCGACGCTTATTTCCAGTACCTCGTCGCGAACAAGGGGTCGGACCTCCACCTTTCGGAAGGTCAGCCGCCGAAGATCCGCAAGCACGGCTCCGTGGTAGCCATCCCCGACCAGCCTGTCCTGCAAGGGGAGAGCTTCAAGGCGATGCTCGCGGAGATCTGTGATCCGAAAGCTTTCGAGAAATACCTTGAAGGCGGTGATCTCGACTTCGCCTACTCGATGGACGAGGAGTCGCGCTTCCGCTGCAACTACCTCAAGCAAAACCACGGCCTCGGCGCGGTATTCCGCTTGATCCCGACCGAGATCATGTCCTTGGAATCCCTGGGCGTGCCGGAGGTCGTGAAGCAGTTCGGGCACATCCGCTCCGGTCTGGTGCTGGTCACCGGTCCGACCGGTTCGGGCAAGTCCACCACGCTGGCGGCGCTCCTCGACTACATCAATACGAACTACAACCGGCACATCATCACGATCGAGGAGCCGATCGAGTTCGTGCACCGCAACAAGCGCTCGATCATCACCCAGCGCGAGGTGCCGATCCAGACGCCTTCCTTCTCCGATGGCCTGCGCGCCGCCCTGCGTGAAGACGCGGATATCGTGCTGGTGGGTGAGATGCGCGACCTTGAAACCATCTCGCTCGCCCTGACGGCGGCGGAAACCGGCCTGCTGGTGTTCGGTACCCTGCACACCAACAACGCCCGTAAGACGGTCGACCGTATCATCGACGTGTTCCCCGCCGACCAGCAGTCGCAGGTGCGCACCATGCTCGCGGCCTCGCTCCGCGGCGTGCTCGCCCAGCTTCTCTGCAAGCGCAGCGACAAGCCGGGCCGCGTGGCCGTGCACGAGATCATGTTCGCGACGCCTGCCGTCTCGGCCATTATCCGTGAAGGCGCCACCCAGAAGCTCTACGACGTCATTACGGGCGGTAAGGGCGAGGGCATGCAGTTCATGGACGAGTCGATCTGGAACCAGCTCCAAGCCGGCAAGATCTCTCCGGAAGAAGCCTACATGAAGGCGATCGACAAGACGCGCTTCAAGAAGTTCCTGCCGGACCGCTCGTCGCATCTGGGCGATGCTTCCGGCGAGAGCCCGATGGAGCATTGATCGTCTGCCTCAAGGATTTGTAAGGAAGGCCGCCGGGAGATTCCGGCGGCCTTTTTCGTGGTGGTGGGAAGACATGGCTTGTCCCGCCGCACCGTTGACGCCTCCGGATCGATCCGGTAGCTTCCCCGTGTTCAAACTCCCACCCCCTGGTTGATGGCGACGGATACGCTCACTTTTCACTGCCCGCACTGCAACATCCGGCTCACGGTGCCGGCGAAATTCGCGGGGGTGAAGGGGCCGTGCCCGAGCTGCCGGATGAGCATCACCGCGCCGGTTCCTGACGAGGGCCCGTCGCCCTTCGAAGCCTCCGCACCAGCCGCCGTCACCCCGCCCTTGCCCTCCGCCGGGGTTCCGGCCGAGCCCGAGGCGGCCACGGTTTCCCCTGGTCCCGAGCTGCCGCTACCGCCGCCACACGCTCCGGTGGTGGAGGAAGAAAAGGCTCCTGCCATGCCGGATTACCCGGTGCCGGTTCCCGTCGCCAAGACGCCGGAACCACCCTTGGAGGAAGCGGGGGAGGAAACAGCCGCTGCGGACGGCAGCAAGATCCGGCCCGAGCCCCGGCTGATGAAGGAGCGTGCCGTAGCCGGTCCGATTCAAGCTCGCCACAGCACGAACGACGAGCACATGAAGCGGCTGGAGCCGATCCAGACGGTGCGTCGCCGCGGTTCCACGCGCTTGATGCAGGCCTTGGTCCCCGCGGTCTTTTGCGCGGCAGCCACCACGGTCAGCTACCTGCTCTTGTATTTCTATCTGCCGAGCGGTCCCGGCAAACGTCTGAAGGAGGCCACTGCGCCCCTGGTGGTCCCGCCACCGCCTACGCCGGAGATCGTCATGGCTCCGGTATCTCCAGCTCAGGCGGACACCCCGCCACCAGCACCCGCACCTGCTCCGGTCCAGCCCGCCGAAATGCCTGCGAGCCCGGAGGCCGTGCAAGCACCTGCTCCCGCCCCTGCGCCTTCCGCTCCGGCGGACGACGGCTTGTCCCCGGCGATGATCGCGAACGAGCTGCTTGAGGCTTTCCTGCGCGCGAAGGATGCGCGAACGCGCTATGGCATGGTGGAGCCGGAGGCGGCTAGCATCTCTGAACTGGAAGCGATGCCGCTGATGAACGGTCCTCTCTGGGAGGTAGAGCGGATCTCCACGGAGCTGCCCCAGCATCATCCGGACGAGCAGGTGACCGACTACCCCTACCGGGTCACCTTCTTCATCCCGAACCGGAAGAGCGTGGATTTCTCGATGCTGGTGCGGCAGCGTGGCACCCAGGCGCCGAAGGTTTTCCTGCCGGCATTCCTCGATCTCGCGGGCGGCCGCCTGCACTCCTTCACCCGGGAACCGAATGCCCTCGACCCGGGAACCTTCCATGCCGTGATCGAGCCGGTACCCGGCTGTCATGAAGCAGGGATTCCGAATCCCGATCGCAAGTTCACGCTGCGCTTGCTTCCGAGCTCGATCGGCAAGGAGACCTCGCGGGCTTATGTCTCCACCGGCTCCCGCTTCAAGAAGATGGTGGAGGATCCCGCTTCCTCCCTGCGCTGGGGCGTGAGGATCCGCGCCACGGTGACCATCCAGTGGAATCTCAGGGAGGATCCGGAGAAGCCCTACCTCGAGTTGATCGACATCAACTCGCTGGGGTGGGGGCCTTGATCATTCCCGCGGCCTTGAGCGCTTCCACGCCGCCGTAGAGGGCCTTCGCCTCCAGTGGCAGCCCGTAGACCTTGATCTGCCGGACCACTTCCTTGCTGAGATTGCAGTTCAGCCCGTCGCAATACACCACCGCGCGTTGGGCGCCCGCTAGCTTGTCGAAGACGGCGGCGAGCTGTTCGTCGAAGCTGACCTGACCCATGGTGGTGATGTGGATGGAGCCGGGAAGCCCGTCCTTTTTCCATGCTTCCTCGGAGCGGGCGTCGATCCAGAGGGCGTCCGGCCATTCGGCTGTCACGGTGGCGAGGCAAATCTCCTCCTCGCTCATTTTGGCAGGATCGCAGGCGATGGCCCGATCCGGCGGTCCGGCGATCTTCCACGTGGCGAGCGCGCCTGCGGAAGCGAGGATCACCACCAATGCCAGCTCCGTGACGACTTTCATGGTTTGGCGGCGGTGGCGGTTGCCGGGGCCTTGCGCACCACCATGAAGACCCGCTGGGAGCGGTGCCGCTGGAGCTTGCAGTCGGTCTCGATGTGGATCACTCCCATTGCCACCTCGGCGGTCTTGGCCGGAGTCACGACGATCTCGTATTTCTTGCCTTCCTCGATCGTCTTCAGCTCCTGCGTGAAGCGGCTGTCGGCACCGGAAATCTTGACCACCTTGATCGGCTCGCTGTGCTTCATCGTCAGGGTCACGCTCTTCGGTTTGGCGTCTTCCCCGACATTCCAGAAGAGGGTCTTGGGCTCCATCTCGACCAGCACCGGGATGTGGATGCGGGTATTGAGGACGATGGAGGGCTCGTCCTTCGGATCGCCCTTCAGCCGGATGGCCACCGCCTTGTCCACCGTGCCGGCCAAGGCGCTGAGCTCGAACTCAGAGCGGATGATTCCGCTTTCGCCGGGTTTGTAGATCAGCTTGCCGGAAGGGCTGATGGAGGCGCTCAGGCAGGAGCAGCCGGAGGTGTATTCCACGATCTCCACATCCTCCGAGGACTCGTTCTTGAAGGGAAACTCGGTGACCGCCTTGGCCTCGTCGGCCGTGATGTTCAACTCGCGCAGCTTGGTTTCGAACTTCAGTTCCGCCGCGGCGAGGGGCGCACAGAGAGCGAGGGCGGCGAGAAGTATCGAGCGCATGGACGCAAGTAATGCCGCAGCATGGGCGCTTGTGCAAGTGCCGCAAAGGGGCGGGTGACCGTGGAATCCCGCTCAGGGCTTCTTCACCTTGCCCTTCACCACCGCGAAGATTCCGTGCGAGCGGTGGCGCTGGTAGGTGCAGTCGGTATCCAGATGCAACACGCCGTTGCGATGGCCATCGGTTGAAACCGGGGTGATCGTGATCTCGTATTTCCGGCCTTTTTCGATCTCCTTCCACTCGTGTTTGAAGGAACCGTCCGCACCGGTCAGCGAAGTCACGTGGATCGGCATCGTGGCAGGATTCATGGTCACGGTCACCTTTTTCGGCTCCGGAGCGTCGCCGATCTCCCAGATCACGGCCTTGGGCTCGACGGTGACGAGATCGGGAATCTTCGCCTTCATCTTCAGCAGCTGGGAGGGCTGGAGACTGTCGCCCTTCAGCCAGACGCCAATGGTCTTATCCACCACGCCGGTAAGCGCCTTCGTGTCCATGGTCGCGCGGATCGTGCCTTCACCGCCGGGGGCGATGACCAGTCCGCCCTTGATGGCGCTGGAGATGCAGGGGCAGTCGCTCTGGGCGCGATCGATGACGACCGTCTCGCTGCCGGTGTTCTTGAAGCTGAAGTCCACGAAGGTGGAGGTGGCTTCAAAGGGGACATCCACTTCCTTCGCGGTTTTGTCGAAGGTGAGGGGACCTGCCGCGAGCGGGCTGGCCGCGACGAGGAGCAAAGCGAGGAATTTTCCCATGGATCTCAAGGTTTGCCGGATTTCTCCGGGGACAGTTCCACGGCCAGGATGAGTCGTCCACCTTTCCAATCGGGACCGAGCACGAGCAGCGGCTTGCCGAAGGTCATCGCGGCGTCGGTCTTGAGGATCTTCTTCCGGCTTAGCCAGAGTTCCAGGTCCAGGCGCATCGTGTCCTTGTCCAGATTGCTCTGGGGCTCGAAGCGCAGCATCACCTCGTTGCTCGGCTCGAAGGGCTCGGACCAGTTCTGGTAGATCCGGTAGAGCATCCGCTGGTCGCGGGCCAGCTCCAGGTATTTTGAGAATTTGAGCTTCTGTTCGCCGCTCAGGCGGGCGGCGATTTCGGCCGGAACTTCTTTCGCCCGGGGGCCGACCGCTGAAGCATCACCATTGGTGCCGAGGTAGACGGTGACTTTCACCGAGCCGATGACTTCCTTCTCGGGATCGGCCTCCTCCCCGGCACTGCGGGCAAAGCCGAAGCAGGCCGGGATCAGCAGGGCGAGCAGCAGACGGCGGTTCATCGGGGCTCGATATCGATATCGGCCGTGGCGGCCGGACCTCGATCGGTGGAAGCGGTTTCCGGCAGCTCGAAGGTATCCGGGATGGCGGCCACGCCATCGAGGACGATCACCTCGGCATCCGCGGAGCTGGACGCAAAGTATTCGGCATTCACACCCTTCTCCGGGGTATAGAGCACCGGCGGTGCTTCGACCGTCACCGGAGCGGGGGCGGAAGGAACCAATCGGGTGCCAGCCCAGAAGCAGAGCGCCATGCCGGCTACCGCGGTAGCTGGTAGCAGCCAGCGGAAGAAATTGCGTTCGCGGGCAGGGGCGGGAGCGGCAGGGGCTGCTGCAGCCGCCTCGCGGGCGATTTCCCGGGAGATCCGGGAATTGAAGAAATCGGCATAGGGCGGCTCCTCGGCCGACGGCATGTTGGCACGGCGGAAGAGGGCCTTCAACTGGCGCGCGTCCTCCCGGCGGGCCAACCACTCGGGCTGGGTCGCGGCCCACGCTTCGACCCCGGCGGCCGACGCGCTATCGAGCTCGTCTTCCACCCAGAGGGCCAGCAGTTCTTCATCGGGCATCGTATTCATCCTGCAGGAGGGATTGGAGTTTCTGACGGGCGTAGAAAAGACGGCTCATCACCGTGCCGATCGAGCAGCTCATCACGTCGGCGATCTCCTTATACGCCAAACCTTGGACGTCTTTCAAGATCACGGCTTCGCGGTGTTCAGGGGAGAGTTTGGAGAGGGCGGATTCGATTTTCGCGCGGAGTTCGTCTCCGGCCAGGGCTTCGTCCGGGCTGCGGGACTCGGCCGGGGTGGCCACCGCGGCGGGGTCGATCCGGTCGCGGTTCAAAAGCTCGTCGTTGATTTCGTCGCCACCCTCGGGGCGGCGGCGGCGGGTGAAGTCGTAGACGCAGTTGTGGGCGATCCGGTAGAGCCAGGTGGTAAAACGGGCCTTGGCCTCGAAACGAGGCAGGGCCTGCCACGCCTTGATGAAGGCCTCTTGCGAGAGGTCCCAGGCGTCGGTGTCGTTTTTGACCATGTTGCGGATCATAGCGTAGATTCTTCCCCGGTGACGGGTGACCAGTTCGTCGTAGGCTTTCAGGTCGCCCGCTTTTGCGCGGAGGACCAGTGCCTCGTCGTCCGGGCCGGCTTCGGGCTCCTCCGGCATCCCGGAAGCCGCCCCGCCGGACCCTGCTGGGCCCATCACGGGATTCGACGCGAGGCGCTGGAAAATATTCATCGTACTCGGAAAACCTTGCGCGCGGGGACGGAGGAAGAATCGCCGCCGGTAAAGGAAACCGGGCGGATGCGCCGGAAGATGAGCACCTGTTTGAATGCTGGCAACTTCATTCAAGCCTGCCCACCCCGTTGCGGGGGGCTGAAATCTTTCGTTTCCGCCCCGAAATGGAACTTTCGGCTACCTCCACGATTGCGTACTTGGAGCCGGGGCAAAATCGGCCATGATGACCCCCGTAAGCCTGACCGGTCCCCCCGCCGAAACGGTTTGGAATTCCCCCCGAACAGACCCGCCCATCCCCCCGAAGGCGGACGACCCAAAAGGGAAAACCCGCTGCCTTCGTTCCCCCAACGGCGATAGCGGGTTTTTCTTGTACCGGGTTAGGCGGGTGAATTGGTCTCGGTAGTAACAGCGGCCGTTCTCCGGCTGAGCAGATAGACGACAGGGAGAAGGAGGGCTTGGAGAGTTCCCAAGAAAGAAACGACTCTCCCATACTTGCTCGAACATTCCTCGAAAACCGCGTGACTGAAGTCGTGCCCGATTCCGACCGGGAGATTGAACGAGAACACCGCTGACAGAGCCCCAATGAGAACAAACCAACGGGGGATCTGCATTTCGCGAAGGAGCAGAACCAGCATGACCACCGAGACCGGAATGCTGACTGCGGAACCTGCCAGCAAGCGCACCAAAAGGGTGGCGTGTCCGCGGGGATCGTAGGGGATCTTGAAGCTGTCGAAGTAGCGAATCGAGCCGGATATCGAGAGAGCGACAATTGCCGAGCCGAGAATGATGGCAGTGGCGCAGAGGCTGATTTGTAGACCCTTCATTGCTTCAATTTTGATAGCCCCTGAAAAACCAAGCCTGCCCGTCGGAATCTCTCACTGCGAAGGTGATCCAAGTCTTGGTGCTCGTTTTGGTGCTGTCGCTTTTCTTGATGAAGCATTTCACTCCTTGAGCACCGGGTGGTTCGGCGAGCAAGGCCGAACCGGATGAGGAAAAAACCGGGTCGCGCGCGATCCTTTCCTTCAGGGAGAATGGCTTGGTTTCCTCAAGCTCCCAACGGGTCCGGATCCTTTCTGCGCCTTGCTGGTCGATCTTGAAGGTGACGAGCCAGCGGGTCGCGAGAAAGGAATTGAAGCCGCTGGCTTTGATTTCCGAAGCCCCGTCGTTGTCGCCGTTCCCGACCAGCTTGAGGTAGCGTTGCCGGGGAGTTGCCGAGTAGAGACCTGCGCCTGCAAGCGCGAGCGAGATTGCCGAGGCGACACCTAGAATGGTTTTGGATCCAAGCCAAAGGGGCCAGCGCCCGCGACGGGAGAGGGATGTAACGATCGCTCTGAGGATCAGGACCGGGAAAATCGCTGCTGGTACAAGGCAGGCCGAGAGGATCAGCGGCCACCAGAGGCCAATTTTCAGGAGGTCTCCGGTCGTCATCGAAGTGACGGTGTGAACAGCCAAGCCCGGGTAAATGAGCAGGGCGCCAAGGACGAACGCGTTCGGTGGGGAGGGCTTCAAAATGAAAAGGTTGCGGCGGCCGGACGGTTTCCGTCGGGACATGGCGGGATTCAGGGGACACGCGGCTTGCTCTCGCGGGGGTGGTGACTAGCATCCAGCGCCTCCGCAGCTTTCCGCCGCCCCATGAACCGCATTTTCGTCGAAAAGAAGCCCGAATTCAACGCCGAGGCCCGGCATCTCCTGCACGATCTGAAGGAGTCGCTGGGGCTGGAGGGACTGAAGGGAGTGCGGGTGATCCAGCGCTACGACGTCGACGGGCTGTCCGGGGAAGAATTCTCGCAGGCGGTGGGCCTGATCCTTTCCGAGCCGCAGGTGGATATCACTTCGGCGGACCTGGCTTTGGCCGGGGATGAAAACGCCTTCGCAGTGGAGTACCTGCCGGGGCAATTCGACCAGCGGGCAGATTCCGCGGCGCAGTGTGTGCAGATCCTGACGGGGAAGGAGCGGCCGCTCGTTTCCTCCGCCAAGGTGATGGTGCTGAAGGGCGGACTTTCCGCCGACGAGGTGGCGAAGGTGAAGGGCTACGTGATCAATGCGGTGGATTCCCACGAGGCCCGCATGGACCTGCCGGAGACCCTGCAGCCGAAGATCGGTGTGCCTGCGGACGTGGCAGTGCTGGCAGGCTTCACGGGCAAGCCCGCCGCCGATCTCGCCGCGCTGCGCAAGGAGTTGGGCCTAGCGATGTCCGATGCCGATCTGGTCTTCTGCCAGAACTATTTCCGTGACGAGGAGAAGCGCGACCCGAGCATCACGGAGATCCGGATGCTGGACACCTACTGGTCCGACCACTGCCGCCACACGACCTTCCTCACGAAGATCGACGAGGTGAACTTCGAGCCTGGCGCGGAGCCGGTGAAGGCGGCATGGGAAAGCTACTTGGCCACGCGCCAGAAACTCGGCCGCGAGGACAAGCCGGTTACGCTGATGGACATCGCGCTGATCGGCATGCGCGAGCTGAAGGCCAGCGGCGAGCTGGATAACCTGGAAGTTTCCGAGGAAGTGAATGCCGCGTCGATCGTGGTGCCGGTGAGCATCAGCGGCCGCCCGGAGGAGGAGTGGCTGGTGATGTTCAAGAACGAGACGCACAACCACCCGACGGAGATCGAGCCCTTCGGTGGCGCGGCGACCTGCCTGGGCGGCTGCATCCGCGATCCGCTTTCCGGGCGCTCTTATGTTTACCAAGCCATGCGCGTGACTGGCGCGGGTAATCCTCTCACGCCCTTTGCCGAGACACTGCCGGGCAAGCTGCCGCAGAAGAAGATCTGCCAGATCGCGGCGCACGGCTACTCCTCCTATGGCAACCAGATCGGTCTTGCGACCGGTCAGGTCTCGGAGGTCTATCACCCCGGCTATGTGGCAAAGCGGATGGAGATCGGCGCGGTGGTCGCGGCGGCTCCGCGTTCGCAGGTTTTCCGCGGTACCCCGGCAGCGGGGGATGTGATCCTTCTCACCGGCGGCCGCACCGGTCGCGATGGCGTGGGCGGAGCGACGGGCTCCTCCAAGGAGCACACGGATACCGCGCTGGAAAACTCCGCGGAAGTGCAGAAGGGCGATGCCCCGACCGAGCGCAAGATCCAGCGCCTCTTCCGTAACCCGGAGCTGACGAAGAAGATCAAGATCTGCAATGACTTCGGGGCCGGCGGCGTTTCGGTGGCGATCGGTGAGATCGCGCCCTCGCTGGAGATCGACCTCGATGCCGTGCCGAAGAAGTACGAAGGTCTCGATGGCACCGAGCTCGCGATCTCCGAATCGCAGGAGCGCATGGCCGTGTGCATCGATCCCGCGGATGCGGCCTACTTCATCGCCGAGTGCGACAAGGAGAACTTGGAGTGCGTGAAGGTGGCGGATGTCACCGATACCGGCCGCCTGCGGATGAAGTGGCGCGGCAAGGTGATCGTGGATCTCAGCCGCGCCTTCCTCGATACGAACGGCGTGCAGCAGCTTGCCAAGGTGAGCGTGGGCGCGCCCCAGGATCTCTTCCAATCCGCGATCGTGAATCCGCAGTCGGCGACGGCGCTGCTGTCCGAGCTGAACTACTGCTCGCAGAAAGGGCTGGGCGAACGCTTCGACTCCTCCGTGGGTGCGGGCACGGTGCTGTGGCCCTTCGGTGGCAAGCACCAGCTCACGCCGCCGGATGCGATGGTGGCGAAGCTGCCTTTGTTAGAAGGTGATACCGATGTGTGCACCTACATGAGCTGGGGCTTCAATCCACAGATCTCCTCTTGGTCGCCCTTCCACGGTGCAGTCTATGCAGTCACGGAATCCGTGTGCAAGGTGGTGGCCGCGGGCGGTCGCCTGAGCGATATCCGTCTCACGCTGCAGGAGTATTTCCCGAAGCTCGGCGGCGATGCCGCGCGCTGGGGTCTGCCCTTCGCCGCGCTGCTCGGTGCCTATCATGCCCAGCACGGCCTGCGCCTCGCTGCGATCGGTGGCAAGGACTCGATGTCCGGCTCCTTCAATGATCTCGATGTCCCGCCGACCTTGGTATCCTTTGCGCTGGCCCCGGGCCTCGCGAGCCGCGCGCTCTCGCCGGAGTTCAAGCAGGCGGGCAACACGCTCTCGCTGGTGGAAGTTTCCCGCGACGACAACAACCTGCCCGACTACGAGCGCCTGAAGGAAGTGGCGGAGCAGCTCCACCAGCTGAATGCGGAGGGCAAGCTGGTTTCCGTGAAGGCCTTGGGTGCCGGCGGCCTGATGCACGGCGTCGCCACCAGCGCTTTCGGCAATGGCATCGGCGCGAAGATCTCTTCGGATCTGAATGCGTATGCAGAGCGTTACTTCGGCTTCCTGATCGAGCACACGGCGGAGCTGCCGGAAGCCTTGGGTGCGGAGAAGATCGGCGAGACGATCGCCGCGTCGCGGCTTGAGTTCCCGGCGGAATCGCACAACCTCGCCGAGCTACAGGCCGCATGGCTGGGCACCTTGGAGCCAATCTATCCGACCAAGGAAGACACCAAGGTGGCCGAGACGCCGCATCTGACTTTGGCCGCTTCCTTCGCAAACACCATGCACCGCGGTGCGGCGACGAAGCACTCTAAGCCGAAGGTTCTGATCCCGGCCTTTCCCGGCACGAACAGCGAATACGACTCCGCTAAGGCCTTCAACGAAGCGGGAGGAGAGTCGGAGATCCAAGTCTTCCGCAATCTAACAGCCCGCCACATCGAAGAGTCGTTGGAAGCCTTCGCCGCTCAGATCCGCAAGTCGCAGATCCTGATGTTCCCAGGTGGTTTCAGCGCGGGCGACGAGCCGGACGGCTCGGCCAAGTTCATTGCCACGGTGATCCGCAATCCGCGCGTGGCGGATGCGATCATGGATCTGATCAAGAACCGCGACGGCCTGGTGCTGGGTGTCTGCAATGGCTTCCAAGCGCTGATCAAGACGGGCTTGGTGCCCTACGGCGAAATCCGCGATCCGCAGGCGGAGGCGCCCACGCTCACCTTCAACGACATCGGCCGCCACGTCTCCTGTTACGTCACTACCCGCATTGCCAGCACGCTTTCGCCGTGGCTTGCAGGAATGGAAACGGGCGAGCTGCACAGCGTTCCGGTCTCGCACGGCGAAGGCAAGTTCCTCGCCAGCCCGGGCGTGATCGCCGAGTTGGCGGCAAAGGGCCAGATCGCCACACAGTATGTGGATACCGAGGGTGTTTACTCGATGGAGATCGACACCAATCCGAACGGCTCGCTTTTTGCGATCGAAGGCATTACCAGCCCCTGCGGCCGGGTCTTCGGCAAGATGGCTCACACGGAGCGGAGCGGCAGCTTGGTCGGCAAGAACATCCCGGGCGAGAAGCGCCAGCCGATCTTCGCGGCCGGCGTGAAGTGGTTCGCATGATGCGTAGGGAGACATACGTGAAAACCCTGCGCGCGATTGCGTGATAGCAAGTGTCCCAAAAACGGACATGCTCTCCCACGTAAGCGACGCCGATCCCCCCGCCTGCCCGCCTGCTGTTCAAGACAACACACACTAACACACCCCCCGAAAAGGAACACCCGCTGACCGCGTCCCCCACGCTGCTAGCGGGTTTTTCTTTGGCCGTTTTCCACGGCTGTTAGGACGTACGTGGAATCCCTGTGCGCGACTGCGTGATAGCAAGTGTCCCAAAATCGGCCATGATCTCCCGCGTGAGCGACGCCAATCCCCCGTAGGTCCGCTTGCAGCCCCCCGAAAAACGAGATCCCCCCGATCCCCAGAGCACACACCCCCAAAGAATTACCCGCTGGAGCGCTTCTCACGCCGCAGCGGGTTTTTCTTTTCCGGAGATCGAAGCTTAGCGGATGCCGAGCAGCTCCACCTCGAAGACGAGCGGGCTGTTCGGCGGGATGTCGGGGCTCGGGCTGTTCGCGCCGTAGGCCAGTTCCGCCGGGATGGTGAACTTGAACTTGTCACCCACCTTCATCAGTTGCACGCCTTCGGTCCAACCTTTGATCACCTGGTTCAGCGGGAAGCTGGCCGGGGTGCCGCGCTGCACGGAGCTGTCGAAGACCTTCCCGTTCAGCAGGGTGCCGTGGTAGTGCACGGTCACGGTATCGGTGGCTTTCGGGTGGACGGTGCCGGTGCCGCTCTTGAGGACCTTGTATTTCAGGCCGCTGGCCGTGGTCTTCTCTTCGTCCGTGGGAGCGGCTGCCGGAGCGGCGGCATCGGCCGGGGCGTCCGCTTTGGGGGCAGCGGGTTCCGTGGTCGTGGGAGCCGGCTTGTTGCAAGCGGCAAGCGAAAGGGCGGCGAGGGCCGCAAAGAAAAGAGTGGTGGATTTCATGGATGATCGTTGGATCGCCCCTGAGGAATCGGCGTTGTGTGGCCGCGGGTCAAGCCGGGAGGTCCAGGGGCCTAAAGCTCGTTGTATTTGAGATTGTTCCCGCGGGCCTTGTCCTGCGGGTAGCGATGCTCGTTGCGCGCGATCTTCGCCTCCATCACCTCGCCCAGGTTCATCCCGAGCAGATACGCCATCTCGAAGAGCAGGATGCCCACGTCCGCGATCTCCGAGGCGATCTCGTCGCGCTTCTCCGCGGCGCGGCGCTCGACCTGATCCGGCTGCTGCCAGACGAAATGTTGGAGCAGTTCCCCGGCCTCCGCGGCGATGGCCACGGCCATGTCCTTCGGGTTGTGATACTGCTGCCACTCCCGTGCGGCGACGAAGGCGCGGATGCGGCCGGTGAGCTCGGAGATGGAGTCGGACATGCGCGTTTTATGGACGAAAGGGCGGAGGAGGCCAAGGGCGGGGTAGGGGTGTTTCGAACAGCGGGAATATGAAAATCAAGTGAAACCGGCGAGGGTGGCTTGCGTAGTGCTCATAGTTGGACGAAATGACATGTGATGAATGCTAATACACCCCCTGCTGCTCAGACAGACCCTTTGAAATGCCACGTCGGGGATTGGATCCCCGCTTCAGCTCCGGTTGTGGCCGATTGGAACCGCCGCCGCGGCGTTTACTGGTATCTGGTCGGCGGTTTCGTGAAACGGCGCATGCAGGGTGCCGGTCCGGTGAATCCGGCGACTCCCTGGGGATTTGAACTCAAGCGAAATCCCGCGCTGGGTGGCGACGTATGGGTGCGCAGCTCCTGAGCGGGCGGGAATAGCCCGCCCTCTTGCATCCTCTTGCTGCCGTGCGTAAATCTGTTTCGATGAAATCCGCCCTCATGCTTGCCGCCGCGCTCACCCTGTGCGCCTGCACGGCCGAGGAAAAGAACGACAAGGTCATGGAAACCGCCAGCACAGCGCCCGAGCAACCGACCGGCAAGGTCGAGAAGTCCGACGAGGAGTGGAAGAAGATCCTCACGCCGGAGCAATACCGCATCCTCCGCCAAGCCGGTACCGAGCGGCCGAACGGCGAGGTCTACAAGCAATTCAACCAACAGGGTGAGGGCACCTACTACTGCGCCGGCTGCGGTGCGGAGCTTTTCACCGCGAAGGAGAAGTTCGACAGCCACTGCGGCTGGCCCTCCTTCTACGACCCCTCGAAGGCCAAGAACGTCACCACGCGCGACGACTTCTCCGGCGGCATGGTCCGCACGGAAGTGAACTGCGCGAAGTGCGGCGGCCATCTCGGGCACGTTTTCAAGGGAGAGGGTTTCAATACCCCGACCGACCAGCGCTACTGCATCAACGGCGTGGCGCTGAAGTTCGTCCCCGCCAAGGCGGAGAAGAAGGAAGAGGCCAAGAAGGAGGAGCCGAAAGCCGAGGAGAAGAAGTAAGCCGATGCGCGCCCTCGCCCTCCTCCTGCTGCTGGCTCCCGCCGCCTTCGCCCAAGCCGATCCCTTCTCCGCGCTGGACGCGAACAAGGACGGCAAGATCACGATCAACGAGGTCCCGGACATCGCCCGCGGGCAGTTCAAGGGCTTCGATGGCAATGGCGACGGTGCCGTTACCCGCGAGGAATTCCTCGCGGCGGCTTCCGGTCAGACGGGCGGCGAAGCGGGCAAGGCAATCGAGCTCTCGCACCTGAAGGATATCGACTACGTCGGGTCTAACAATCCGCGGCAGAAGTTGGATCTGGTGGTGCCCAAGCGGGCCGGTGCCGCGAAGCGTCCGCTGGTGGTCCTGATCCACGGCGGCGGCTGGCTCTCGGGCCGGAAGGAAGATGTCGGTGATCTCGTGCGTTTGCTGGCATCCACCGGCGACTATGTGGCCGCGACGATCAACTATCGGCTCACCCAGGAAGCGGCGTGGCCGGCACAGATCCACGATTGCAAGGCGGCGATCCGCTTCCTCCGCGGCAATGCGGAGAAGTATGGCATCGATCCCGAGCGCATCGGCGTGATGGGCCTTTCGGCGGGCGGGCAGTTGGTCTCGGTGCTTGGCACGGGCAACGACGAGCCGGTGCTGGAGGGAAGCCTCGGTGGCTTCGCCAAGGTCAGCAGCCGGGTGCAGTGCGTGGTGAATTTCTTCGGGCCTACGGATTTCCTTACCTTCTTCGGGAAGGATACCACGGCGGCCCGCTTGAGAGGGGCGAACATGATCTCGCAGTTCCTCGGTAAGAAGAGCGACCCGGAGTTGAAGGAGAACGCGCGCCAGGCTTCCGCGGTGACCTGGGTGACGAAGGACGATGCGCCCTTCCTGACCGCTCACGGCACGGAGGATAACCTGGTGCCGCTGGATCAGGCGGAGAAGATCCATGCCGCGCTGGAATCGGCGAAGGTGGAGAGTCATCTGATCGTGATGCAAGGGGCCGGGCACGGCTTCGCGAATGCCGAGCTGAACCGGCGCATCCGGACCTTCCTGGACAAGCATCTGCGAGGTCTCCCGGGAACGATTTCCGACGAGCCGATCGCGGTGAGGTGAGATTCTCTACGACTCTTGGTAAGGAAGATTTTCGGTCGGGATCCCAATGCAATCCCCTAGGCCGAGCTCCGAGTCCCTAAGATGATATTGGGAGCGGATCAACGGCTGGAGTTGCGTGCGGCGGGTGGAGCTGGTCCCGGGACGAGGCTCGCTCTGGGGGATATCAGGGAAACCTGCGGCTGAGCTTCGGATAGAGCCGGGGCAGGTCCTCTTCATCCCAATCGTCTCCGGATGGGGTCGTAGGGAAATCGGAGCGAATTCCGGCCTCTCCGACGACCTGCTCTTCCGCATCGGTGACGGCATAGGCGAAGCCTTCGTAGCAGGGCTCGCCGTCGAGATAGGGTTGTTCGGCCAGGCTGTCGGGGTCCTTCACGGCGCTCTCGAAGACCGCGCGGCCTTGGGAGATCAGCGTCGAGCGGAAGTCGTCGAAGCCGTCATCCGAGCAGCCGCCGTCGATGACATAGGCGGCACCCCAGAGACCCCAGGTGTAGGCCTTCGCATCGCAGGCATCGAAATGACGGCGGAAGGATTTCATCTCATCCGGGTCGAGGGTCTCCAAGCGTTCGCGCAGGAGATCGCACTTCACATCCATATCTCCTCCGGAGGCCTCGTGAACGTCCCCGATGATTTCCCAGAAGCGAGTGATCGTCATCGGGAGCCTAGACATGGGCGCGGGGATTGTTCTTTCAAGCAAGCGCTCCAAATCCTGTCCATTTCTCCACTTGTTGAACCCCGGGCTTATCCCTCAGTCTGCAAACGTGAGCGAAGAAGTTCTCTGGAAAGGCAGCCCCTCGCAGGTGCTGAATCTCGGCAAGTATGTGGTGGCCCTGCTGCTGGCCGCGGGCATCGTGGTGGCCGGCTTGTTCCCCGGCCTGCAGATCGTCTGGGCCGCACTGGTCCTGCCGCTCGGCTGGGCGCTCTGGACTTTCATCGAGACGCGCAGCGTGCACCACGAGTTGACCTCCGAGCGGATCCGCCTGCGCTCCGGAATCTTCAACCAGAAGATGGATGATGTGGAACTCTACCGGGTGAAGGATACCTCGATGGAGCGGCCCTTCTGGTATCGAATGTTCGGTCTCTCCACGCTCATCATCGAGACCTCCGACCGCTCGCAGCCGCGGATCGAGATCAAGGCGGTGCGCAATGGCGACGATCTGCGCGAGACCCTGCGCAAGCAGGTGGAATTCTGGCGCGACCGGAAGCGCGTGCGCGAGGTGGATTTTGACGAGGGTGCGGTAGCCGATGCCGGCCAGGACGAAGGCGGGCAGGGGACGATTGTCTGACGTTCGGAGGTGGACTCGCGGCGCTGGGTAATCTCAAATCGCGCCGCATGACCGAACTTCCCGGACGCACCCCGCACACGCCAATCGCCGTCAATATCGAGATGTGGTTCGAAGGCTCCTTCGAGGAGCGGATCGAGCAAGCCGCCGCGCTCGGCTTCCCGGCGATCGAGTTGTGGACCTGGCGGGACAAGGATCTGGTGACGGGTGCCGGGCTGCTGAAGAAGCATGGCATGATCGCCACGCAGTTCACTGCCTGGGGTTTCGGCCAGCAGATCAATCACCCGCAGTATCCGGTCGAGGACTTCGTGAACGAGATCAGCGCCGCCTGCGATGCCGCGGATCTCTTGCCCGGCTGCGAGCTGATGACCGTGGTAGGCGGGGACAATATCCCGGGCCTGACCAAGGAGCAGATGCATGCCGCGGTGATCGAGAAGCTGCGCGCCGCCGTGCCGGTGCTGGAGGCGAAGAAGAAGACGATCATCCTGGAGCCGATGAATCCCTACAACCACCCCGACCACTGCCTCTACGGCAGCGAGGACGGGGTGGCCATCTGCAAGGCCGTGGGCTCGCTGCGGGTGCTGCTGAATTGGGATCTCTTCCACATGCAGCGCTACGAAGGGAACCTGATCGACAATCTGGAGCGGCATAAGGAGTGGATCGGCTACGTGCAGTTCGCGGATTCCCCGGGCCGCTTCGAGCCGGATACCGGCGAGGTGCGCTACAGCGAGCTGTTCCGGAAGGTGCGCGAGCTGAAGCTGCCGTTGCCGCTCGGCGCGGAATGCCTGCCCTACGCGAAGGATGCCCGCCGTGCGGCGGAGCGGCTGTATCAAGTGGACCTGCAGTCGGCGTAAGGGGCTCGACACTCGGCGTGCGAATGCTAGGCTGCTGACATGGAGAAAGTCGTGGTGAAGCGCTCCTTGAAAAGCGAGGGAATCCCTCCTCTGGTCACGGATTCCGCCGAGGCTCTCGAAATCTTCGCCGAGCTTCTGGAGCGCGGGGCCTCGTTCTATCCTAACCACAATGAAGCTGCAGAAGGATATCCGCGAGTTTATCGGGTTGTTGCTCTCGCGGAAAGTTGAGTTCCTGCTCGTAGGAGGCTACGCGCTTGCGTTTCACGGTGCACCGAGGTTCACGGAAGATATCGATTTCCTCGTCTTGGTTTCTCCTGAGAACGCGGAGAAGCTGGCGGGAGTATTGGATGACTTCGGCTTTGATGAGTTGGGTCTTACTTCAGCGGACTTTCTTGTCCCGGATCAGGTGATCCAACTCGGGCGAGCTCCGAACCGGATCGATCTGCTCACCGGGATAAGCGGCGTAACTTGGGAGAATGCTTGGAATTCGAGAACGCCTGTCATCATGGACGGGTTGGAAATCCAAGTAATTGGCAAGGCAGCTCTGGAGGCAAACAAGGCCGCAACGGGGCGTCCTCAAGACTTGGCGGATCTGGCGAGATTGAGAGGGGTGGACTGAGCGCTTGCCGGTGGCATGCCGGCGGCTTTGATCCCGGTATGCAAGCAGCGTGGCGCATCCGGGTGGATACCGGCGGAACCTTCACCGATGCCTGGGCCCTCGGTCCGGACGGGCAGGAGCGGCGCGGGAAGATCCTGTCCGATGGCACCCTGCGCTGCACGCTGACCGCCCGTGACGGGGACTGGTGGATCACCGACTGCGGGGTGGAGGCACCGGATGATACGCTCCGGGGCTGGCGTTGCGGGGAGGCGATCGTCTCCGGAAGCCGCGACGGTGCGAGACGTCTGAGGTTCGATCGAAGTACGACGAATCTCGTAGTTGGTGCGGTCATCGGACTCTCCAGCGGGGATGAGGCCCCGGTTGCGGTGGCACGAATTCTTACTGGAACGCCGGTGGGAGAATCCCTGCCGCCGGTGGATTTCCGGGTGGCCACGACCCGTGGCACGAATGCTCTGTTGGAGAGGAAGGGAGCACGGCTCGCCTTTTTCACGACCAAAGGATTTCACGATCTGCTGGTGATCCGGGACCAGCGGCGCGCGCGCTTGTTCTCCCTGGAGCAGCCGGAGCCGGAGGTGCTGGCGTCCTTCACCGCGGCGATCCCCGCGCGCATGAGCGCGGGAGGTGAAGTGGTGACGCCCTTGGATGAGGCGAGCCTGCGGCAAGCTGCTGGCGAGCCTCTAAAATCCGGCTGCACCGTGGCGGCGGTGGCCCTGCTGCACGCATGGAAGAATCCGGCGCAGGAACAGCGTGCCGGGGAGATCCTGCGTGAGGCGGGCTTTCGGCACGTGGTTCTCTCCGCAGACATCGCGCCGCTGATCCGCCTTCTGCCGCGGGCGGAGACGGCCGTGGCGGAGGCTTTCCTCACGCCGGTGATGGAGCATTTCGTCAGCCGGGTGGCCGGAGCTCTGGAGGACAGCGAGCCATGGCTGATGACCAGTGCGGGCGGCTTGGTGTCTGCCAGCCGTTTCCGACCGAAGGACTCGCTGCTATCCGGTCCGGCGGGCGGTCTGGTGGGTGCTGCGGAACTGGCGCGGGCGGCGGGTTTTCCTCGCGTGCTCACTTTCGATATGGGCGGCACCAGCACGGATGTGGCGCGGATCGACGGCCCTTTCCAATGGCGGCAGGAGCAGGAGATCGGGCCAGCGCGAGTCTTCGCTCCGGCCCTGAAGATCGAGACGGTGGCGGCGGGCGGCGGCTCGATCTGCAAGTGGCGGAACGGGCGGTTGGAAGTCGGCCCAGAAAGCGCCGGTGCCGATCCCGGCCCGGCCTGCTACGGTCGCGGCGGGCCGCTGACCCTGACCGATGTGAATTTGCTGTCGGGTTTCATGGATGCGGGCAAGGCGGGGATCCCGCTCGATCTGGCTGCGGCGGAGAATCGGCTGCAAGAGCTGCTTGCCGAGATGGCAGGGGCCGGTGAATCGGCCTCGCGTGATGGTCTGCTTGCGGGCCTGCGCGATATCGCCGTGGAGACCATGGCGGAAGCGATCCGCGGTGTGAGCGTGCGCGAGGGGTGCGCTCCAGAGGACTTCGCGCTGCTGGCTTTCGGCGGGGCCGGGCCGCAGCATGCCTGTGCGGTGGCAGAGAAGCTCGGCGTGCGCTCGGTGCTCATTCCTGCGGATGCCGGGCTTTTGAGTGCCTGGGGGCTTGAGCGGGCGCGGCGGCAGGAGCAGCGCGTGCGACAGGTGTTGAGACCTTTGGATGCGGCTTCTTGTGAAGTCATCTGGAGAGAGCTTGCCGAAGAAGCGGCAGAGGGTTTGACGCGTCCCGTGTTCCGCTGGCTGGCGGATCTCCGCTTGGTGGGACAAGATACGGCACTCGTCGTAGAAGCCGGTGACGTGGACGAGTCTGCGGAGCAACTCCGGGAGAAGTTCGCGGCGGAGTATCGTCTTCTCTACGGCTATGCTCCTCCCGTCGGCAAGGCGGTGGAACTGGTGTCGCTCCGTGTGGTGGCGGAGGAGGGGCAGACGGCGCAGGTTCGGGAGGATTTCCCCAGCGAAGTCACCGTGGGACCGCTCCTATTGCAGGATCGTTTCTCCACCTGTGTGATTCCCGCGGGGTGGCAGATGAGGAGGGGGACGAAAGGAACGCTTTTGTTAGGGCGGGAAAGGGAGCTCCCTCAGTCCTCCCCGGATGCACTGATGCCTGCGGCCGTGAGAGCAGGGCTCTTCCGCAGCCGCTTCGAGGGAATCGTGAGCGCCATGGGTGAACTCCTGCGCCGCACCGCGCTCTCCACGAATGTGAAGGAGCGGCTCGATTTTTCCTGCGCCTTGCTCGATGGGGAGGGTCGCTTGGTCGCAAGCGCCCCGCACGTGCCCGTGCATCTCGGAGCGCTCGGCGTCTGCGTGAGGGAAGTGCTGAAGGTGCTCGATCCCGGGCCGGGCGATGTGATCGTGACGAATCACCCGGCCTTCGGTGGCTCGCATTTGCCGGACGTCACGGTGATCGCGCCGGTCTTCGATGCCGATGGTCAGCGTGTCGCTTTCGTGGCAAACCGCGCGCACCATGCCGAGATCGGCGGCAAGGCACCGGGCTCGATGCCAGCGAATGCGCGCTCGTTAGCAGAGGAGGGCGTGGTCATCGCGCCGCGCCTGCTGGTGGCCGCTGAGGTGCCTCGCTTCGATGAAGTGGAGGTGTTGCTGCGGGATGCCCCGTGGCCCTCGCGCAGGATCGGGGATAACCTCGCCGACCTCGAAGCTCAGCTTGCCTCCGTGCATCACGGCGGGGAGGCGATTGCCCGCCTCGTTTCCGAACACGGCGGCGAGGTGGTGAGTGCCGAGCTCTTCGGTATCCTCGCCCGTTCCAGCGCACTCATGAACGAGCGCCTGCAAACATCCGGCATCGATCGGGAAGCGGCATCAGCCTTCGACGACGGCACGCCTCTTCGGGTTTCAGTTCACGCGGGTGAAGGGAAGATGCGTATCGACTTCAGCGGCACCGGTGCGGTGCACCCGCGCAACCTGAATGCCACGCCCGCCATCATACGCAGCGTGGTGCTGTATGTCCTGCGCCTCTGGATCGGTGAGGACGTGCCCTTGAACGAAGGACTGCTGGAAGCCGTCGAGATTATCATTCCGCCCGGTTTGCTGTCGCCCGATTTCGGGGACGATCCGAATGCGGCTCCCGCGGTAGTCGGCGGAAATGTGGAAACCAGCCAGCGGCTTACCGATCTCCTGCTGGAAGCGCTCGGGCTGGCGGCGAACGGACCGGGCACCATGAACAACTTCCTCTTCGGCGACGACAGGGGCGGTTACTACGAGACCATCGCGGGCGGCTCGGGTGCGGGACCGGAACACAAGGGCGCTTCCGGTCGGCACGTCCACATGACGAACACGGCGATCACCGATCCCGAGATTCTGGAGCACCGCTTCCCGGTGCGCCTGTGGAAGTACGAGATTCGCCGTAGTTCCGGCGGCACGGGGGGCAATCCCGGAGGGGACGGCGTGGTCCGCGAGGTGGAGTTCCTGAAGCCCCAGACCGTTTCTTTCCTGACGGAGCGGCGTCTTTCCGGTCCCGCGGGCATGCGGGGTGGCGGTGATGGCCAAGCAGGAAAGCAGACAAGGATTTTTCCGGAGGGAGGCGAAGAGGTCCTGGCCGGCGCGGTGACCTATCGGGCGGAAGCCGGGGAGCGGGTGAGGATCGAGACTCCAGGAGGCGGGGCTTGGGGATCGGGAAGTCTCTGAGGTAGAGCATTCGGTCCCGAGGCTAAAGGAGCCTCCGGAAAATAATCGCAAAATCCGCCAAGAAAGCGCGGGCTCATCCGACTTGCATGGTGCAATCGCCGGAAATCGGGGTTTAGGACCCGCAATCCCGGACGGCGATTTTCCATCATAAGTCGTTTGTTTCCATGAAATCCTTTGTTTTCACGATCTCCGCTCTTCTTGGCGTTGCGTCCGCGCAGGCCCAGTCCAAGCCGGGCTCGATCTCGCCGCTGGTTTTCTCGGCCACCATCACCACGCAGAACGCCCCGATCGACCAGAACCTCCCGAACGGAGCGAAGCGCCGGCTCTTCACCACCTCCGCGGTCCGTTTCACCAACCGTGAGATTCTGGAAGGAATGCGGGCTGCGGCCTTGCTCGACAGCTCGATCCAAGGTTGGTCGCTGGCTCGCATCGCGAATCCGGCCGGGGTGGGGAACCTCTACGCCATCAAGCAGGGCAAGACCGCCGTGGCCGTGCCCGCCACCTTGCTCACGCAGCCAGCGGTGCAAGGCTCCGCGACCACCGGTAACTCCTTCATTCCGGCCACCGGAGCGGAGCAGCCGAACCTGGTCCGCCGCTCCTATGCCACCCTCGACGTGCGTCAGGGTGCCAGCAGCGCGGCCGGAACGCAGACGCTGAAGTTTGGCAACCTGCGGATTGGCACCACCACCACGGTCGTCGCCACCCAAGCCGATAACTTCAACGTCTACGGCAAGAGCAACACCGGTGTCGGCATCGTGTCCGGCACCTATCGCACGGCTCGCCCGCAGCTCGCGAACCTGATCGCCCTGTTCCCGGGTGCCACGGTTCCCTGAAGTCTGATTCCTGTTCGATAGAAACGGCGCTCCGTCCTTCCCTCCTTGGCGGGGCGCCCTTTTTGAAACTCTGGCAGTCCCATGAAAAAGCTTCTCATCATTCTCGGCCTCGCGATCTGGGTCATCCTCATGGTCCTGATGCCGCCCGAGGCTCCCGCCGAGGCGAAGCCGGTGGCGATCCCCGCCGTTTCGGAATCGGCCAAGTCCGGGTCACGCCGTCCTGCCGGGGACGCGATCGAGAAGCCGAATGGCCGTCCGAAGGTGCGCATGGCCGCGGAAGACCACCGTGAGGAAGTCCGCGGGGTCATTGATGCCGCCGTAGTGACCTATTCCCCGGAAGGGGTGAAGGCCATCCGTCCTTATCTTGGCGACGCCGATCCGGAAATCCGGAGCATGGCGCGGGAGGGGATGGTGCAGCTCGGCGAGCCGGATGCCATCCCGCTGCTGCGCGAGGCCGCCGTGGGACTAAAGGATCAATCCGAGATCGCCTCCTTGCACGAGGCGGCCGATCTGCTTGCCTTGCCGGCGTGGTCGAGTTCGGAGGAAGCGGCGACGGTCATTGCCGAGATCATGGACGACACCAGCAGGTGAAGGAAGCGAGGTCCACCGAGCCGGGCGGCAACTGGCTGGCGGAGATTCTCGTGCGCTACGAGAAGCCGCTGCTGAAGCACGCGTACGGCATTTGCTCCGACCGCGAACTCTCGCGTGACGCGGTGCAGGAGACATTTTTCCGCCTCATCCGCACGCGCGACAAAGGCATGCCGGAGAATCTCACCGCCTGGCTCTTCACAGTCTGTCGCAATGTGCTGACGGATCACCTGCGGCGCCAGAAGGTGGTGCAATTCGGCTGGGACTTGCCGGAGATCGAGGATGACGGGGCCTCGCCCCATCACCGGCTGGCCCAGGGCGAGCGCGAGGAGAAGCTGGCGGCGATGGTCGCGGAGTTGCCGGAACGCGAGCGCGAGCTGGTGCGGCTGAAATTCCAAGTGGGCCTGAGCTACAAGGAGATCGAGGAGCTCACCGGGATCTCGCAAGGGAACATCGGCTACTTTCTGCACCGCGCGGTGAAGGAACTGAAGGACCGCTGGCAACGGGAAGGAGGGGAGGGATGAAAGACCCCTTTGAAGATTTTCTGGAGGACACCTTGGGCGGGCCCGAGGACTTGGAGCTCGGCCACGAGATGCGCCGCCGCCTGCTGGAAGCGGCGGTGGCAGATGAGGCCCTTCCTGACGAGAATGTAGTCCGCATGGAGCGCCCGGACCCCGTGGAAACGGAGGGCTTCGACTGGCTGCTGGGAGAAGCTCCGGCCAGCGAGAAGCTGATGATCCGGATGATTCAGGATCCTCTTTTCCTCGATTCGCTCGATGGCCAGCGTGGATTCGTCGTTACCCTGCGCGAGGCTCTGCGCCGTACTGCGGCCGCCACCGCGCTGCCGTCGCGCCGCCGTCGCTGGCTGCCCGCGGCGATCCTATCGGCCGCTGCCGCGCTGGCCGTGACAACCGGACTGGTTCTTTTCAAGCCGACCGCGGACACGCCGGACCTCACCGAGGAAGTCGTGGAGGCTCCTGCCGTGGAAGTGCCCGTGCTCCGCCCACCTGCCAAGGCGATCACGGCCTTGGTCGATTCACCCGGGACGGAGGACTCCTCCGAGCCGTCCCCCTTTGCCTCCGAGATCGCCGGTGCATCCCCCCCCGCACTGGCAGATCTCGGCGGCACGGGTCGGAGCGTGGAGCTGGATGATCCAGCGCTGTCATCCGAGCTCGCGGGGGCTTTGCAACTCCCCGGAGAAGAGCCCTCCATGCCAGCGCCTCTGCTGGCGATGCTGCGCGAAAGCGGGGCGGTGTCGGGAGGCAGCTCTGAAAGCGATGATGGCTCGCTCCTGCTGGCGAGCGGCCCGAGCTTCCCGCATGTGGGGGGATTCGGCAGCTTCGGCTTCGGTGGCGATGGTCTTGGAATCGCACTCACGGGACCGGGCCGGGGTGGTGGCGGGAAAGATGGAAGCATTCCCGAACCGGGCGGCGCCCTGCCGGTGATGATCGGCTTCATGGTCCTGCTCCTCAGGCGCCCGCGACGCCAGAAGAGGGGCGATTAAGTCCCGGTGTGAGGATTTTTGTTGACGCGATCAACATAACATCCGTCTAACCGATTCCCTCTATCCGGCTCGGGTGGGGGGCGGGGTATCGGTGGGGGATTCTTTGATTCTACTAGGGCTGCAGGGCGTACTACGCGCTTACGTAGGGCATTTCTACGTAAAGGCGTGATGCACGGTATTTCAGGGAGCTGAATAATGGCTGCGAATTAAGCAACTTTTTCCCTTACCTCCCTATGACCGCTCAAGACCGCATCAACCAATTGGCCCAAGCTGCTCTCCGCTCCGCTCCTCCGACCGGCTCCGCACCCAAGCCGGCGACCTATATGCCGAGTTTCGAGCAGATGCGCTCGGAGCAATTCATCGAGAAGGCAGCCGCCGCCAAGACCGAGGCTGCCGCCCCGGTGGCTGCTACTCCCGCCGCTCCTTCGCCCACGGTGGTCAAGGATGCGGAGGAGAGCGACAAGGATCTAACCTCTCTGCTGGATCAGCGCGATGAAGCGAAGGGCAAGAAACTCCGCCGCGCGAGCTTGGCGGTGACCTGCACCCTGCTGGCGCTCTGCACCGGCGCTGGCGCTTTCGTCACCTTCAACCCCACGGCCAAGCGGAAGATGAACTCCGTGGTGACCGCCTTCCAGCAAAGCGGCAAGGACCTGAAGTCCCTCACCTCCATCATGGACACCTACGAGAATCAACTCGACAAGGTGGCCGTGCAGGGTGCCCGCATCGATGCCGCCACCATGGCGCTGGGCGTGGATCCGAATACCGATACCTCCGGCCAAGACGCTTCGATCAATGCCGCCATGACGGACATGTCCGGTGGTGGGGCCGGTGGCCCGACCGTCTCCGAGCGGGACGCTGCCCTGAAAGCGAAGTTCGGCGTGGTAGGCAAGCTGGCCAAGGACATGGCCCCGGAAGCCCCGAAGGCGGAGTCCGACGTGCAGTTCTAATCCATCACTTTGATAGGGTGTAGTGCAGACCCCGGTGGGATTCCCGCCGGGGTCTCTTCGTTAAATGGGTTGGGGTAGGAGGTGGGTGTCTCCCGCAAACGCGTGGGGTACCCCTGACGTGAAGGCGTAATGTTCCACATACGTAGAGTCTGAATAATGGTCACCGTAATCGCTTCATTCTCTCCCATGACGACTCAAGAGCGGATCAACCAGTTGGCCAGTGCAGCGCTTCGTTCCCAGCCGGATGCCGGCCTTGCGCCGAAGCCCGCCACCTTCATGCCGTCCTTCGAGCGTCTGAAGACCGATGAGTTTGTGGTCGCGCCGGTGGCGCCCGCCATGCGCTTGCAGATCGGGATCTCCCAGAATGCGTTCGACGCCGCCTTCAACGCGATCTCCCGCTGAGGAGATCAGGTGCCCGGATCGATCTTCGCCCGGGCTTCCTGAAGCAGTCGCGGATTCGCCTCGAGAAGATCGGCGATCGCGCGGATCACCGCCAAGGTCGGGCGGGACACGTGGTGCTCCATGCCCTCGACATCGCGGTAGATGGTTTCCTCTTCGAGGCCGAAGAGACGGAGAAAGCGGGTGAGCGTTTCGTGGCGCTCGATGATGGCCCGGGCGATGTGGTGCCCCTGCTCGGTGAGGACGGTGCCGCGGTACTTCTCGTGCTTCACCAGCCCCTCGCTATCCAGGCGGCGCAGCATGTTCGTCACGCTGGCCTGCGAGATGCCGAGGTTCTTCGAGATATCGACCGCGCGGGCATAGCCCTTCGCCTCGATCAGATGCAGGATCTGCTCGAGGTAGTCGTCCATCGCGACGGAGCCGCTGGTGCGTTGGGATCGTGCCGCCACCGCGGGGAGTGAAGACGGCGCGGGAAGATCGCGCAATGATGGATGTGGCGCGATGTCCCACTTCGGGCCTACTTGGCGAAGAGCGCCTCGCGGAGCCCGGTCTTTTGGTTTTCCGCATCCCAGTAGCCGAATCCGGCCTTCCAGTCCCACATCGCCCAGGGCATGCGGCGTTTCTCGGCAGCCTTCCGGAAGTCGCGGATGTAGCGCTCGCGGCTGGCCGGGTCGGCCTCCTTGAAGCAGCCGAACTCGCCGATATGGATCGGCCGGCCGAAGTGGGTGGACCACGCCGCGGCATCGTCCAGCAGCAGCTCGAAGCTGGCGGCAGTGCAGGGATTGTCGCTGCCCTTGCGGGTATTGTAGGCCTCGATCCATGCGACCAGACCGGCATTTCCGCGCAGGGACTCCGGCAGGGTGACCGGCTGTGGCGGCGGCCCGGGGTACGAGATCCCTCGTAGATCCTGGAGATTCACCCAAGAGGCGCGCTGGTGGGTGAACTGGAAGGGCTCGTAGCTATGGATGCTGGCGATGATCCGCTCATCGCCATCGGGCAGGAAGAAGCGGTCCAGCCCGGGCACGCTGGCCCACTGCGGCGGATTGGCCAGCAGGATGCGCTCCGGATTGCTCTTGCGGATCGCGGCGATTCCATCGGCATGGACCTTGGCGAGAATCTGGTCATCGAGCGCGGCATTCGGCTCGTTGAGCAGCTCGAAGAAGAGCTGCTGCGGCCAGTCCTTGAAGTGCCGGGCGACGATCTCCCAGCCGGAGGCGAAGGCGGCGCGGTGCTTCTCCGGTTCCTTGCAGAGATCCTCGAAGTGATGCCAGTTCAGGATCACGGTGAGCTTGCGTTCGAGCGCCCGCTTCAGGACCGGCTCCAGCTCCGCGAGCAAGGCCGGTTTGATGGCACCATTCTCCAGATGGTAGTGCCACGCCACGGGCACGCGGATGTGGTCGAAGCCTTCGTCGGCCACACGGTCGACATCCTCGATCCCGTATTTGATTCCCCATGAACCGGGCGGTGCTTCCCAGCCATTGCCGAAGTTCACGCCGCGCTTGAGGGTGGCACAGGCCCGGTGGGCCGGAGTGTCCTGGCCCAAGCGGGCCGGGGCCTTGAAGCCGGGGACGGTGGCGGCGCGGGCGTGGAGTTTCAGGCTCACCGGCACGCCGGATTTCACCGTGAGTTTGCTGATCAGCGGGCGGCCATGCCAGGAGGCGGCGCAGGACTTGCCCGCGAGGGGCTCGCTCCCGGCCAGGGGCCATTGACCCGCGGCGGGGTAGGGGCGCCATGGTGATTCCCAACTTGCGGGCTTTCCATCGGCGATGGCCTCGAAGCCACCATTCGGAATGGTGGTGCCGGTGGCGGAGAGTTCATCCCACAGCACCTCCTGCTGGCGGAGCACGCCGGGCCGGGCCTCCGCCCAAGGACCGTTCAGATCCAGCTCGATCTCGCCATCGTGCGCCGGAGTGAAGCTCACGGTCATCTCGCGCCAGTTCCACCAGCGGATCGGGAAGCGGATATCGCTCAGGCGCGCGTTCTTCTCCGGGCTGTCCTCGAAAGTGCCGGGGCTGGCTTCACCCAGCGAAACGCGGAGATCGCGGATCGGCTGCCCCGCGGCAGGGACGCGGAGGAAAAGCCGGGCCTCGGCGGGCGGGTAGGGGACGAAATCTTCCGCGGCGGCGGGCAGGGCGAGGAGCAGGGGGAGCAAGCGGCGGAGCATGTGGCAAGACACTACGCGAGGTCGGCGGCAAGACGATCAGCGATGTCGCGGGCGAGGTAGGCGCCGCGGTCTCGCGGTTTGACGCGGGGGCCCGGATCGTCTCCCATCCGCGGCATGCGGAACTCCGGGGAGGACAAGAAGAAGCGCGATATCAAGGGCGGCCTGGCATGGGTGCTCTCCTACGTGCGGCCCTACCGGCATATCTTCATCCCTTCCCTGGTGGCGCTTTTCGTCACGGCGGCGCTCTCGCTGGCATTTCCCTTCTTCCTGAAGGAGCTGATCGGCGATCCGGCGGATGCTTGGAAGGACGGCAGCATCGACGTGCTGGCCACCCGCAAGAAGGCCGATGAAACGATCCTCTGGCTGGTGGGCATCCTCGCGGTGCAGGCCTTCATCGCCTACTGGCGGGTGAGGGGCTTCACCCGGGCCGGGGAGGCGGCGCTGAACGACCTGCGGCGCGATCTCTTCCAGCATCTGCTCAAGCTGCCGATGCCCTTCTTCCAAGACCAGCGCTCCGGCTCGCTGAGCAACCGCATCTCCGCGGATCTCGGCGTGGTGCGGGAGACGGTGCTGAACACCCTGCCGCAGGCGGCGCGCCATAGCGTGGTGCTGGTCGGCAGCTTGATCGCGATCTTCGTCTTCTCCTGGAAGCTTTCGCTGGTGATGCTGTGCAGCGTGCCGGTGGTGGTGCTGGCGGTGGCGATCTCCGGGCGCAAGGTGCGCAAGCATTCGCGCGAGGCGCAGGACGCACTGGCCGAGTCCGGCATGGTGATGGAGGAAAGCGTGCAGGGGATCGCGGACGTGAAGGCCTTTTCGAACGAGAGCTTCGAGAAGACCCGCTACGATCGCGCGCTCGACCGCTTCTTCGATGTGACGCTGAAGGGGGCGAATGCCCGTGCGGCCTTCCTCTCCTTCGTGATCTTCGCCATGTTCGGAACGATCGGTGGCGTGGCTTGGTATGGCTCGCACATGCTGGCCGGCGGCGGGATCGATCAGAAGGATTTCACCGGCTTCATTCTCTTCAGTGTGTTCGTCGGGGCATCGCTCGGGACCATGCCGGAGATCATCTCGCAGTTCCAAGCGATGTCCGGTGCCACCGAGCGCTTGCGCGAGCTGATGGCGGAGCGGTCGGAGCGCAGCGGCCGTCTTTCCGCCGCCAAGCTGGGCGGTGCGCTGGCTTTCGACAACGTGAGCTTCCGCTATCCCTCGCGGCCGGATGCCCCGGTGCTGCACGAGCTTTCCTTCATCGCGGAGCCGGGCAAGCGCATTGCCTTGGTAGGGCCATCGGGCGCAGGCAAGTCGACGGTGTTTTCCTTGATCCTCGGCTTCCACGAGCCGGAGTCGGGTCGTGTCTTGTTCGATGAGAGCAATGCGGCGGACCTCGAACTCGCTGCCATCCGCAAGCAGATCGCCGTGGTGCCGCAGGAGGTGATGCTCTTCGGCGGATCGATCCGCGAGAACATCGAATATGGACGCCCCGGCGCGAGCGCGGAGGACATCGAGGCCGCGGCCAAGCAGGCGAACGCGCATGAGTTCATCTCCAAGCTGCCGGAGGGCTACGACACCTTGGTCGGCCCGCGTGGCGTGAAGCTCTCCGGCGGTCAGCGCCAGCGCATCGCGATCGCCCGGGCGATCCTCGCCGATCCCCGCATCCTCTTGTTAGATGAAGCGACCAGCGCGCTTGATACCGAGAGCGAGCGACTGGTGAACGAAGCGCTGGAACGCCTGATGACCGGTCGCACCAGCCTCGTCATCGCGCACCGTCTCTCGACCGTCCGGGATGCGGACACGATCCTGGTGCTGAACCACGGCAAGCTGGTGGAAAGCGGCACCCACGATCAACTGATCGCGAAGCAAGGCACCTATCACCTGCTGGCGGAGACGCAGTTGTTGTGAAGAGCCGTCAGCAGGGTATGTAGTCCCGCCTTCAGGCGGACGAAGCCACGGGAGGGGCTGTTTCACCAAGATTCTTGCAACTGCTCCCCATCCCGGTATCCCGTGGTATGCCCTACCAATGGCGCAAACTCTCTGCTGCGGAGCGGGAGAACCGGCTTGCTCTGAGGAAGCTCTTAAAGCGTCCATGGCACCGCCCGCCTCACTTCTCTCAAGGGTCTATCCACTATCATTTGTCTTCGGCTTGCTATGAGCACCGGCCTTTCATCGGGAACTCGGAGCGACGCATGCATGACTTTTCGGTACTGTTGCTGGAGGCGCTTTCCGTGTCTCCGGTTGCCTGGTGTGTGCTACCGAATCATTACCACCTCTTGATCCGCTCCGATGACATCAAGAAGACGGTGAGCGAATTGGGACGACTTCACGGCCGGACATCTTTCCAATGGAACGGGGAGGATGGGCTCAGGGGGCGTCAGGTATGGCACTCTGCTTCGGACCGCGCGATGCGAAACGAGGAGCACTTCTGGGCGACGGTGAACTACATTCATCATAATCCGGTGAAGCATGGTCATGTAGGGTCTTGGTGGGATTGGCCCTATTCAAGTGCCCTGGATTTTCTGGAGGCAGAGGGGACGGGGGAAGCCGCGCGGATATGGAGGGACTATCCTGTCTTGGACTACGGCAAGGGATGGGACGATTGAGGGCATTGTGAGCAACAAAGGTAGCTTCGTCCGACTGAAGGCGGGACTACTTACCCTTGAATACCCGCTCACTCATGAGCTTCGGATTGGAATCCCGGCCTTGTGATGTAATCGCCATTTCCGCCGCGCGCTGCATTCTTGCGCGTCGCGAAGCGACTATTATCCTTCCAGCACGATGAAAACTTGGCATTACCACGGCTCCTCCGGTTCCACCGCCACGACTTCTGAAGAAAACCTCGCCGAGCTCGTGGAGAGCGGCGCGATCACACCGCAGACCTACATGTGGACGCAGGGGATGGGCGGATGGGAACCGGCCGCGAAGGTGCTCCCCGATCTCTTCCAAGGTGCGGGTGCCCCGCCGCCGCTTCCTCCGGGTGGCGGCCCGCCTTCGCTCGGCGGCAAGCGCTCGCACGAGATCGATTACGAGATCATCGGCGAGTCGATCCAGATGGTGGAGATCGAGCTCGATCCCGGCGAGACGGTGATCGCGGAAGGCGGCGCGATGAACTACATGGAAGACGGCATCGCCTTCGAGACGAAGATGGGCGACGGCTCCACGCCGGACCAAGGCTTCATGGGCAAGCTCATGGCCGTCGGCAAGCGCGCGCTGACCGGTGAGTCGCTCTTCATGACCCACTTCACGAACCGCGCGGGCGGCAAGAAGCGTGTCACCTTTGCCGCACCCTATCCCGGCACGGTGGTGCCGATCGATCTGGCCCAGCAGGGCGGGGAATTGCTTTGCCAAAAGGACGCCTTCCTTTGTGCCGCGCTCGGTACGCAGATCGGCATCGCCTTCAACCGCAAGCTCGGTGCCGGCCTCTTCGGCGGCGAGGGCTTCATCCTCCAGCGCCTGCAGGGCGATGGCGTGGCCTTCATCCATGCGGGTGGCACGGTGGTCCGCAAGGAACTGAAGGGTGAGAAGCTCTTCGTGGACACCGGCTGTCTGGTGGGCTTCACCAAGGGCATCAACTACGACATCCAACGCGCCGGTAATCTGAAGTCGATGGTCTTCGGCGGCGAGGGTCTCTTCCTCGCCACCCTGCAGGGTCACGGCACCGTCTGGCTGCAGAGCATGCCCTTCGCCCGTCTCGCGCAGCGCATCACCGGCATGTATGCCAGCGGCCGCGAGCAAGGCTCGGCCCTCGGCGGACTTGGCAATCTCTTCGGTGACTGATGTCCGAGGACGAGGAGATCCAGAGCATCTACGAGTGGATCGATGCGGATGACTACACCACCGCGGAGCTGCTGATCCAGCGGCTCCGCGATCAAGGGTGTACCCGCTGCGAGCTCAGCTTGTTCGAGGCGATCTGCACCTACGAAAAGAAGGATGATGCCGGGTGCCTGCGCTTGCTCGCGGAGTTCTTGCGGGAGGCGCCGGGCCATCCGAAGCGCAGCTACGCCATCTTCACCGCCGCGATCTGCTTGGTGAATCTTGGTCTGGAGAGAAGGGCGCTCGACTTGCTGAGGAGCCTGCCTTCTTCCTATCCGGATCGAGGTGCCGAGCTAAAGAATGTTCGTGCCGTGCTCGCCAAGCGGCGGGCGGCCCGGGTGCACGCGGATGCGATCCAGGCGCTGCTCGAGGGCGACTGATCTACTCCGGCAGCAGCTCACCCAGAGACGCGACCCTGCCGCCTTCTAACAGGACGCGGGCCTGCCGGTTGCGGGGATCGATCTGGGTGAGGAACTCGCGGCAGCGACCGCAGGGCGCCAAGATGCGATCCTCCGCCACCGCGACCACGGTCTCGATCTGTGTCTCGCCCGCCTTGATCATCTCCGCGGCGGCGGCGTGCTCGGCGCAGAAGCCCATGCCGCAACTTACGTGGATGCAGATCCCGGTGTAGATATTGCCGAGAGGAGTGCGGATGGCTGCGGCGACACTGGCGGCATCCCAGTCCGGGCGGCCCAGCGTGATTGGGCGGACCAAGCTGCGGGCGGTGGCGAGGAGTTCCTGATCAGCCCGCTGCGTCCGGTATTCCATGTCTCAGCGAACCATAAAGATATTGAAGTAAAAGATCAACGAGGGAAGCACCGCAAGAAGGCCCAGAAGGGCAACGGGCAGTGGTCGGCTACCCACAGCGGGAACGATGGTGAAGCCGGGCAAGAGAGGTGCGACGAGTAGCAAGTAAGGTAGCCATGGCGGTGGGGTGGGAGTCCCCGGGGGAACCGGGCTTGCGCCGCTGTAGGAGACCACAAAAAGTTCCATCGCTGTGACATAGGTAATGACAATGCCTAGCATGAATGCTGCGACCGCATAAGGTGCGAGGAAACGGTGGGCCGTAGGAGCAGTGCCCACGCGGGCGATTCGATAGGCAGCCGCGCCGGTCAGGGTAAGACAGGCGAGAATGTGGATATAGACGAGGAACATGCCGGTGCGTGTTTGCTCCAAGCCGATCACCAGCCGAATCGCGCCTTCACCGCTTCCCGCTTGAGCCGCAGCTCGCGCCATTCATTCACCAGACGGCTCGCCTCGATCACGCCGCAGCCGGCGGGCAGGCGGATTTGGCGGCCGCTCCACCACACGCCGCGGATCGCGACGATGGCGTGGAACTCGCCTTCCACCATCGCACCGAAGGGCGCGCCGAATCCTTCCGGCGTTCCGAGCCGGCGACGCCATGCGATCAACTGCTCCATCGTCTCCGGCGTGCGTGGCAGCGGGCCCAGCGCCGGGGTAGGATGCAGGCGCCGGATCAGCGAAACGGGATTCTCTGCTTGGTAGAGATCCACCTCGATGGGCGTGTGGAAGTGGACGATCGAGCGCAGCTCCATGATTCCCCGCGCGCCACGTCGCACCCGGCCGATATCGCCGAGCTTCGCGACCAGCGACTGTGCCACGTACTCATGTTCGCGGATCTCTTTCTCGTCTACCGCCAGCACGTCCCGCTCCTCCGTGCGTGCCGTCCCGGCCAGCGCCATCGTTTTGAGCACATTGCCGGTCAGGGAAAAGAGCCGCTCGGGAGAGGCCCCGGCGAAGCCCGTGCTGCCATCCGTGTAGCCGTAACCCAGAAGCGGTTCGCTCGATGCCGCCGCGGCGGCGAGCAGGATGCTACCCGGGTCCGCCGCCATCAGTCCTCGCTCCACCGCCACCGGCACGGTCTTCTCGAAGATGCCGGCACGGATCGCCGCGCTGACTTCCTGGAAGACGGTCGCGAAGGCCGAGGCATCCGGTGCATCCCACACGCAATCCGGGATCGCGGGCAGCGGGCTGGCACTCCGCTCCACCAGTTCCCAGCGCTCCGGGATGTGCCAGGGCTCCTCCGCGGTCAGCCCGAAATCATTCCGGTAAAATGCGGTGGCTCCCGCTGGTACGACATTCGTCGTACGAAAGGGCCCGTAGCCGCGCAGCGTGCGACCGCCCGGTAGATCGAGAAATGCAATCGCCTCGCTCACGCTCCGGTTCCTCCTGTCTTCATCCGGTCCATTTCCGCGCTCATGGCGGAGACGAGTTCCTCCAGCTCCTTCGCCCGCTCCTGCACGCGGGCAGCACGCTGGCCATGGATCGCGAAACCGATCGCAAAGAGAATGATGCCGCAGGGAATGAGCACCCCCGAGATCCCCAGCATCACCGAAACCGAAGTAGAAAATGAGGGAGCGGAAGCGCCCCGGCTTCCCATGGAGTCAAAAAGCATGAACATGCTGAGCGAGTAGGCGATGGGGCCTACGGTATTGAGAGCCGTACCAATCGCCATCAGCCACCACGGCGCGCCACGGCGGGTGCGCCACATCCCGGCCAGGCCGATCCAGAAACACGACATCAGTCCCAGGAAGAGGACGATGGAAACGATCGAGAGCCAACTGGATGCAGTGGACATGAGCCGATCCAATCCGCGAGGGCCGCAATCGTCAATCGCAGCGGACCTGCTATGATCGGAGCGTCAAAATGGCGGCAAAATACCTCTTTCAGGAATGACAGGAAATTGGCGCCCTGCGCAGCTTTTGGCTCGACTTCCCGGCACCTTGGTTTTGTCATGGCAAACAGGTTTCCCCAAGAAGCCTGCAAACCCAGCCTCCCACTTCAAACCCAAACCCAATGACGGCCCGGCAGCAGCTCGTGTCCTGCGGTGTGTCGTGTGTTCTAGCTCTCTCCGGCTCCGCCTTCGCGGCGGTAGCCCTGTGCGATGAGAGCGGCAGCACCGGCGGAAACCGCCCGCTCGGTCGTCTCGAGGAGGCAACGGATTTCACCACGCAGAGTCTCGCCGCCGAAGGCGCGGAGACGGATCTGCGGGTCACCCGCGTGGATCGCGTCCCCGGCATGCTCACGGCAGTGCCGGAGCCGGCGGCGATCCTGATCGGGAGTATCGGTTTGCTGGCATTGGTCCGCCGGCGAAGGGGATGACGGGTTCTGTCCCCGGAGCCGCGCTTCCGCAAGGGAGCGCGGCTTTTCCTTTTTCGGTGGGGAGGGTCTTGGTCTGTGATCTGCAATGCACGGTTGCCCGGGCCCGTAGAGCTCGGGCACAGTGCGAGCGTTCCCCATGATGCGATTCCTTCTTCCTCTCCTCTCCGCGGCGGTGCTGGCTGCTCCTGCCCGCGCCGTCGAGCCTGCGGGCCTGCTGGCGAACGGCGACTTCGAGACCCTGACCGAGCGCGGCAATGCGGCCGGTTGGCCGGTCACGGCGGATATCACGCTGGAGAAGGAAGGCACGAACCACTTCATGCGCCTCAAGTGCCTGCGCCCCTTCTCGAAGGTCATGGTCCACCGCGAAGTGGCGGTGGAGCCGGGCATGGAAGCCTTCGCCCTCAACTACAAGGTGCGCCATCAGGACATCAAGCGCGGCAAGGAGAACTGGCATGACGGCCGCATCATGATGAACTTCAAGAGCGCCGCGCTCCAGCAGGTGGACCCCTCACCGAAGCATCCGTCTTTCAGCGGCACGCAGAAGGACTGGCAGGAGCGCTCGCAGCAATTCCGCGTCCCGCCCGGCGCCAAGAAGCTGGAGATGATTTTCACCCTCTTCGAGCCCGAGAGCGGCAGTCTCGACCTCGATGACATCAAGCTGGTGAAGATCCCGCTCGCGGAGATCGAGAAGGCCGAGGCGGACGCGAAGAAGAAGGAGCAAGAGCGCATCGCGGCGCTGCCGAAACCGAAGGCCCAGGTGCCGGTGCCCGCAGCCGACAAACTGCCGAAGCCGCTCAAGGTTGCTGGCAACCGCCTCGTCACGCCGGATGGCAAGGAAGTGTGGCTCCAAGGTCTGGCAATCCCGAGCATGGAGTGGTCCGCCGGTGGCGAAAACATCCTGAAGTCGATCGAAGTCGGCATCGGCCAGTGGAAGGCGAACTGCATCCGCCTCTGCCTCGGCGAGAAGTTCTGGGCAGGCAGCGGGCCCTATCAGAAGGACGGCGGCATGGCCTATCGCCAGCTCGTGGAGGATGCGGTGAATGCCGTGGCGGGGAAGGGTGCTTACATCGTGCTGGACTTGCACGCCTATCGCGCGCCGCAGCAGATCCATGCGGAGTTCTGGAAGGATGTCGCCACCCGCTACAAGGATCACCCCGCGGTGATCTTCGAGCTCATGAACGAGCCGCACGATATCCCTTGGGAAGTCTGGCAGAAGGGTGGCCCGGTGACCGACAAGAAGAAGGGCGGCGATGCCCTGGCGGAGAACCAGCAGGAGCTGGTGAGCTTCCAATCGATCGGCATGCAGGGCTTGGTCGATGTGATCCGCGCCACCGGTGCGAAGAACCTGATCATCGCGGGCGGCCTGGACTGGGGCTACGACCTCTCCGGGGTGCTCGCCGGGCATGCGCTGGAGGACAAGGTCGGGAACGGCATCATGTATTCCAGCCACGTCTATCCGTGGAAGAGCGATTGGCAGGGCAAGTTCCTCGCCATCGCGGAGAAGTATCCCATCTTCGTCGGCGAGGTCGGCGCGGATACCCAACGGATGGAGTTCATCCCGCCCGAGCGGCATGAAGATCCCGCCACCTGGGTGCCGGACATGCTGGGGGTGATCCAGAAGCATCGCCTGAACTGGACGGCCTGGAGCTTCCACCCGAAGGCCACCCCGCGGGTCCTGTTAGATTGGGACTACACCCCGACTCCCTTTTGGGGCGTACCGGTCAAGCAGGCCTTGGCCGGGGAGAAGTTCGAGACCAAGCGGCTGCGGTGAGCAGCGCCGGGGACAGGAATATTCTCAGCGATCGGGATGGTTCATCCGCGGGCTAGAGTTGCCCCCAGACCTGGTCCTCATGGGCCATGCGGGCGGCCTTGTCGGGATCGGCGCCACGGCTCTCGTATTCACTGGCGCGGCGATTCTCGCGGCGGTTCTCGACCGCGCTTCCGACCGGATCCCAGTCCCACGTCCAGCCGCCTCCGAGATCCCCGCCGCAGCAGGTCAGAAGAAGCGTGCCGGATACGGCGGTCAGTTTTTTCGCGAGCTGTTTCATGGTAAGGCGGGGTTATGGGAGATTTCGTGAATTTGTCCTGCGATCTCTGTTAGGTGTAAGGCGAAGATGTCACCTGGATCAGGAGCGGCGCGCGACGTTGCGCGCCTTTCAACGCAAATACTGCAGCACGATCTTCTTCCCCTCCGTCTCGCCGATGCGGCGTTGCTCCCATAGTTGGGTTTCGGCGGCACCGGACTCGCGGGCCTTTTTCTCCGCCTGCTTGAGGGCGTTCTCCGCGCGGCGCAGATCATCCTTCTGCTCCTCGGTGGCCAGCGCTTTTTCGGATTCCGCGGTCTTCACCACCACATCGCGGGCCGCACCGCGGACTCCTTTCAGAGCCGCCTCCGATTCCATCACCGCCTCCTTCTTGCTGCAGCCGGCGAGGGGGACAGCAATCAAAATGCTTAATGCAACGGATTTCATAACAGCGTGCGACGGAGTGAACCGTCCGAACCTGCCGTTGTTGCTCAGTAACGAGTGCTTTTGAGGGGCTACTTGCAGTCCGCCTCCGTCTGGCAAAAAAGAAATCCCCACCGGCGAACCGATGGGGATCCATCACTCCCCTCCCCGGGAGTATAATCGGAATTAAGCACGTCGGCGTCGGCGCAGTAGGGCGATCCCGGCCAATGCGCTGAGAATTGCGGTCGAGGGTTCTGGAACTGCGATGCTGGCGAGGGGTGCACCTACGGTGCCGGGCAGATCGGTGAAGACGCCGTTCGAAAGATTCAAGGAGTAGAGATTGTTTTCCACGTTCACGAGCGCGAGGTTGCCTGCAGTGATGTCGAAGCCGACATTGCCAGTCAGCCCGAAGCCAATGCCCGAGCCGATGGCGGTCATCACACCGAAGGAACCCGCGGGACCTGCACCATTCGAGTGCGAGTAGAGGATGCCGTCCGAGCCGATGCTATACAAGGTGGTCGTGTGGGGCGCTCCCGCGTTACCAGGTGTATCGAAGGCATTGGTGTAAGCATTCGCGACGATGATAACGCCCGGTCCGGCTCCTGAATAGGTGCCATCAGTGACGATAGCGCCGGAAGTGCCGGCCGGCGAAGGACTCGTGATAAAATCCGGGACCAAGCGCAGGTTCCCGCCGTTGATGAGCGAGAGACGCATCCGGTCGGCTGCAGGATTAAAGTCGAAGTCCTGCACGCCCGTCAGAGAGGAAGCCGGTGTTACCAGCAGTGTGGCGTTGGCAGAATTCAGATCAATTCCGTAGGCAAGACCGGTGGAGGTGATCCCGTAGAGGGTTCCGTTCGCGGCATGGAAATCGATGTCCACAATCCCTGCCTGCGAGATTTGCCCCACATCCACCGCGGCGGAGGGATTGTCCGTGTCAATCCGATAGAGGTGGTTGTTCGTGCCTAGACCGTAGATGGTCATGGCTCCGGCGAGAGGTGCCGCGAAGAGAAGTGCGGCGGTGCTATAGAGGAAAGGGAGTGTCATAGGGAAGTCGGAGTGCAAGAGACTCCGCGACACTAGACAGCTTCCCCGAAGAGGGAATCCACAGGGGAAACGAAAACCGCATGGGGGTATGCAGTGAGGAGGCTACCGGCGGTGATTTCCTCCCGCGCGCTGTTGCGAACGCGGGAGGAGTAGGGGTCGTTCCGCTTACAGCGAGAAGCTATCCTCGGCAGGAGTCGCACCGAGCGAGATCTGCGCCTCGCCGTTCGCGGAAAGGTGGACCAGGCAGTGATAGACGTCTTCCGCATCGGCATCGGTCTCGAAGGCGATCTGCTGCGCGGTCTTCGCCTCGGAGACGAGGCGGCTGCGCACCGCACCGAGCAGATCAAGGAAGACGGCTGCGGCCTTCTTGCCTGCTTCCACGCCGGGCTGGTGGTAGGCGTTGATGTTCACCAGCGAGGCGTAGAAGGATACTGTGCGCTCGAAGAGGGCGATCAGGACGCCGAGCTGATAGGGATCCACCTGCGGGATCGAGATTGTCACCGACTTGCGGCCGGAATCGTAGAGCGCCTTGCGGGTGCCGCGCAGGAAGCCCTGCAGGTAATCGGCGGAGCTGTTGCCCGGCTCGACTTCGATCGAGTCACCGTGCCGGCCCTTGCGGACCTCGATGAAGGTGGCGAAGAAGTTCGGCACCCCGTCGCGGAGCTGCTGCACGTAGGCGTGCTGGTCGGTAGAGCCCTTGTTGCCGTAGACGGCGATGCCTTGGTTCACCTTGGCACCGTCGAGGTCGTGCTCCTTGCCCAGCGATTCCATCACGAGCTGCTGCAAGTACTTGGAGAATAGTACCAGCGAGTCCTTGTAGGGCAGCACCACCATGTCCTTCTCGCCCTTGCCGTTGCCGGAGGCGTACCATGCGAGCGCCAGGCGCATTGCGGCATTCTTGTCGCTGGGCTTGCGGGTTTCCGCATCCATGGCGGCGGCACCGGCGAGGAGTGAATCGATGTCGATGCCCTGCAGCGCGGCGGGGACGAGGCCCACCGTAGACATCACCGAGGTGCGGCCGCCCACCCAGTCTTCCATGGGGAAGCGGGCGACGAAGCCTTCCTTCAGCGCGAATTGATCGAGCTTGGAGCCCTCGCCGGTCACCGCCACGGCGTGCTTGCCGAAGTTCAGGCCCGCGGCGTCGTAGGCGGCCTTGGCCTCCACCATGCCGTTGCGGGTTTCCGGCGTGCCGCCGGACTTGGAGATCACCACCACCAGCGTGCTGGCCAGACCCTTCGCGCCGATGTCCGAGAGCACGCGGTCGATCCCGGCCGGATCGGTGTTGTCGAAGAAATGGATCGGCATGCGCGCGCCATGGCCGATGGCCTCCGCGACCAGCTGCGGGCCGAGGGCGGAGCCGCCGATGCCGATGAGCAGGATGCGCTGGAAGATGCCGCCTTCCGGGGGCTTGATCTGGCCGGTGTGGATCTTCTCCGCGAAGTGCTTCAGATCCGCCAGCGGCTTGGTCACCGCATCGGCTAGCTCCTTGGAGGGCGCCAGCGCAGCATTGCGCAGCCAGTAGTGGCCCACCATGCGGCCTTCATCCGGGTTCGCGATCGCGCCGGACTCCAGCGCGGCGATGTCGGCGAAGGCTTTCTCCACCTTCGGCGCCATCTTCGAGAGGAAGGCCTCATCGAGGTCCATGAGTGAGGTGTCGAGCGAGAATCCGGACTGCGGGTAGCGGATCAGCGAGGCGGCGTAAGTGGACCAGGACATAGGATGAAATGGCTAATGGCTAAGCACGAATTGGCTAAAGGGAAGGAGAGGCTAGGTGTGACCCACAGGGTCGGCAAGCGGCGCGATTGTCACGGCGGACTCGCGCCGATGAAACCATTTCAATGCAAGGATGAATCCGGCCTGCTACCGGTATGATTCCGTCATCCTCAATCGTAAACGAGGATCGAATCGATCTTGTGATCGCCCAGTTTCGAGCGGCCTCCGAGGAAACCGAGCTCGATGAGAAATGTGACGCCCACGACATTCGCGCCGAGCTGATCGAGGAGTTCCAGCGCCGCTCCCGCGGTGCCGCCCGTCGCCAGAAGGTCATCGACCAGCAGGACGCTTTCACCGGGGCTCACCGCATCCTGGTGGAGCTCGACCACGGATTCCCCGTATTCGAGCGAGTAGGCCACCTGGCAGGTTTTCCAAGGCAGCTTGCCCTTCTTCCGCACCGGCACGAAGCCCGCGGCCAGTCGGTCCGCCACCGCCGAGGCGAAGATGAAGCCGCGGGCATCGATGCCCACCACCTTGTCGATCTTCTGCCCCTCCGCGCTGGCGGCCAGCAGCGTGATTGCGTCCCGGAAGAGCGCCGCATCCCCGAGGATCGGGGTGATGTCCTTGAAGACGATCCCCGGCTTCGGGAAATCGACCACATCGCGGATGGCGGAGCGCAGGGAATCCGGGGAAGGCATGGCAGAGTCGTTAGAGCAATGCAGACGACAGGCCAAGCCGGAATGGGAATGGCAGCGGATCGATACCTTCCCCGGGGACCCGGCTTTACTTCACGATCTTATGGCCGATCAGCTTGCCGCTCTTCTCCTCTACCAGCCATACGGACTCGGAGCCTCGCTCCAGCATGCCTTTCACGCGGTATTCCCCGCCAGCCTTGGGGGTGAAGGAGATGTCTCCGGAAACATGGCGGGAGCCGCCGATCATGCTATCGACCAAGGCGGGGCCATCCGCCGCATAGACCGTGCTGCCCGTGAGGGTAAGGGTGACCGGCTGCGGCAGGATTCTCACTTCGGGCTCCTGCACCGCGAGCACCGGGCCTCCTCCGACCGGCGTGGCCACGGTACCCCGGCCATGGACCATCTTGCCGTTCACCTTGCTCACGGTGAAGCCCTCGCCCTTGAAGACATTCTTCTGCGCGGAGGTGCCGCGGACGATTGCGACCGGGCCGCTGTAGTCGGTCGGCAGATTGTGATACTGCACGCAACTGGAGAGGGTGGCGGCGGTGAAAGCGATGGAGCTGAATTGGAGGCAGCGGGAAATTTTCATGCGCGCGCTCTCTGCTCATCTCCGCGGCGACTGTCAATGTAAGGGTGTGGGATGATATCCATGTAGGGCGAGGCACCCGCACATCCACCCTTGCCCTTCCCGGCATGGTTTGGGAGCGTGCCGCACCCTCCTGATGAATCACAGCGGCCTCTTCATCGTCCTCGAAGGTATCGACGGCACCGGAAAATCGACCCAATCCGGCCTCCTTGCGGAGTGGTTCCGCTCGCAGGGCAGGGAAGTGGTGGCCAGCCGCGAGCCGACCGATGGCCCTTGGGGTGCCAAGATCCGCGCCACCGCCCTGAGCGGCCGCCTCTCCCCGGAGGAGGAACTCGATCTTTTCCTGAAGGACCGCCGCCAGCACGTTGAGGAACTCATCGCGCCCGCCTTGGCCGCGGGGAAGGTGGTCATCCTCGACCGCTATTATTTCTCGACCATGGCCTATCAGGGCTCGCGTGGTTTCGATCCCGCCGAGATCCGCCGTCAGAACGAGGCCTTCGCTCCGCGCCCGGACCTGCTCTTCATCCTCGATCTGGATGTGGACAGCGCCTTGGCACGCATCGGCGGGCGCGGGGACACGGCGAACGAGTTCGAAAAGCGCGACTCGCTGGCGAAGTGCCGCGAGATCTTCATGGCCCTCAAAGAAGAACCCTTCGTCCATGTGGTGAGCACGGACGAAGGGCCTGAGAAGGTTCAAGCGGCGATCCGGGAGATCGCCGCGGCGCACGCACCGGCCTGAGCAGGCGGCGCGTGCCAGTGGATTACTCGCGCTCCTGGCGCTCTTCCTCGGTCCAGAAATACTTGGAGTCGCCCTTGAAGGCGGTTTCCACATCCAAGGTTATGCCGGAGCCGTCGAGCATCACGCCCGCGGCCTTGCCGTTGTAGCGCTTCGGGTCAGGCAGGGCGTTCTGGTCGATCAGGCCCATGTTGCCGGACTTGGTGTCGGCCAGGACGAGGATCTCGGAGGGGTTCTTGAAGATCACCTTGCGCTTCGGGCCTTCGCCGCCGGAGTCTTCCTCGTTGCGGCCCACCACGCGGGCGTTCCAGCCGTAGGAGACGGTGGACTCGATCTTCTTCGCATCGAAGTCGCCATCGCCGGGGCTCTTGAAGATTTGCACTTGGGACTCGTCCTTCGGGTCCTTCACTAGCATGCCCCACCAGTAGAGATCCTGGGAGGAGTCGCGCCAGACCGGCAGGATACCGGCATTGTCCTGGGTGTAGCCTTCCACGCGCACGCCCAGATCGCGGGCCTTCTGGAGGCTGGCCGCGAGGCGGGATCTGCCGAGCGCGCTCTTCGCCAAGCCGAAGACGAGGCCGGCGAGCACCGCGACGATGACGATCGCCACCATCAGTTCCACCAGGGTGAAGCCCCCGGCACGTTTTGCGAATCCTGGTTTTTTCATGTCGAGATCGGTTGAGGCCACCACGAATGACTGACCCTGCTCCAAAGGCAACACTTCCCGGCGGCGATTCAACCCGAAACCGGTGGACCGGGCCGAATATCGCGGGAAATGCCCCCGGCTGCCGCCTCCGATCTCAGCGATGGACCCGCACGCTCAGCGGCTCCCCGCCTTGCAGGCCGTCGAAGATTACCAGCACGTCGGAATGGCTTTCCTCGTCCTTCAGCACCAGCAGGGCCTCCGCCTTGCCACCGTTTTCAGGAAGTTTGCCGATCCGGCTGGCACTGTTGCTGCCCCCGCCGCTCCAGTGGAGCAGCTCGAAATGGGTGTCAGGCCCGGCGGCCATGGTTTCGGGGAACTTCTTGGAAGCCTCCGCGCTGGCGTTACCGGTCAGGATCAGGAACCCATCCCGCACCGCACTGATCTCGCGGATGCCGCGGCCCTTCGGGATCGAGATCTCGTGGACCGTGAGCTCCCGGGGCTTGCCCGAGAAGATTTCGGCGGGGGAGGCCTCGATCACCAGGCCTTGTCCGTTCTGGTTCGGGGCGCGCAGGCCGAAGTAGAGCTTCCCGCCGGACCAGGCGAGTCCTTCGATGTTCAGGCCGTTCTGCTGCAGAGGCTGCTTCACGTGCGGCTCCAGCAGGGGAGTCTTCTCCAGCCAAGGTAGCAGGCTGGCGCGGCGGATCTCGTCCTTCCGCACCTTGCCATCCGCTCCCACCGGCACGCGGTAGATGGAGTGGCGGTCTTCCTGGAAGTCGCCCTTCTTCTTGCCCACCCCGTGGGAGCCCACCACGTAGTAGGCTTGGTCGTCCTTGGAGAAGGCCACGCCCTCGATATCCACCTCGCCGCCGCCACCTTTCTGCACCGGCAGGGCGATCAGGCGGCGCGATTCGATCCGGCGCTTCTCGGTATCGATCTCGCCGGGCTGCACGTAGAAGGACTCATCGCTCCCCACCAGCACCTGGGTGCCGTTCGAAGTGGCGATGCCGCTCAGGTCGAGTGCGTTGTCGAAGCCGGCCAGATGCCATTCATCGCCGAGGATCTCCATGCGCGAATTGCCCCGGTCGGCAGCGCAGGATGGCAGGAGCAGCGCGAGGCCCAGCAGTGCGGTGAGGCGGGATGTGTGTCTCATGATCGGAAATTGCGAACGAGACAGCATTAGCCCGCGAAGATGACGCCAGCATGACGCGCGGGCAGGAAATGAAAAAGCTGCGCCGGAGCGCAGCTTCGATGGGGGCGGCCCGGGCCGCCGGAATTGAGGATGCCCTTGCTTATTGGGCCGCGGGCGCGGTGCCACCGGCGGCTGCGGCTGCCTCCGCCGCCTTCTTTTCCGCGTGCTCCTTTTGCATGCGGGTCAGATCGTCGCGCAGGGTGTCGATCTCACGTTGGAGGGTGCGGATCGTCGTGTCCGCCTCGCGCCGTGCCTGATCCAAATCGCTGATCGAGCGGCTATTCTGCTCGGCCTTGGCCTGCATCTGGCGGAGTTCGATTTCCATCTGCGGGGCCTTGCTCAGATTCTTCCGCTTCTCCGCGGAGATATCGGCCTTCTTGCGGGCGATCGCGACCTTGTAGCGCTCCACGTTGTCCTTGGCCTGCTTCCATGCCTGCTCGGATGCTACCTTCTTGCCCTTCCATTCCTTGAGCGAGGCGATCTTCGCATCACAGCGTTCAGCGGTCTGGGCGTATTCCACGCTTTCGATGTGCATGTTCTCTGCTTTGTGCCGCTCGTCTTCGAACTCGTCCCGCTTCACGAGGTCGAACTGGAACTCGTCCTGCAGCTCGGCGGGGAGGTTCTCGAACTTGATGTTCTTCGGGCCGGAAGAGCAAAGGATGTCCATGCCGGCGTGGTCGATCTTGCGGATCACGGCGGCCTCGAAGGTGGTGCCGTCGGCCAGCTTCAGCGTGCCGAGCTCGCGGCCCTTGGCCTTGGCCCAGGTGCTGGCGCGGTACTCCGCCTTGTAGTCTTCCCATTCTTTGCCGGCGTTCTCGACGGCGGCTTGGGCGGCGCTTTGCTCGGCCGTCGCTTCCTCGATGCGCTTGGCGGCGGCTTCCACCTTGATCTTCAGATCGCTCAGTTGGCGCTCCTCATCCTTGCGCTGGGCGACGAGCTTCACCTCCTTCTTATAGGATTCGAGCTGGGTCTTCTTGCCGTCGAGCTCCAGCTCCAGATCGCGCACCACGGCCTCGATCTTCTTATGGTTCTCCATGTTGTTCGGATCGAACACCAGAGTGTAGAGGGTGCCGAAGGCGGCGACAATGAACACGGCAATCGAGACACCAAAAATCCACGGCCCGCGGCCGCTCGTAGCAAGATCAGTAAAGCCCATGGCTAATGAAGGAGGAGTTGGGAGAGTTACATCGAAAAGGCCGTCGCCTTCCCGCGCGGAAGTGGATCAGTTATCGTAACGGATCACAAGGCCGGACTATTCACGGCAAATGCGCTTTTCGATGCAATTTTGCGCATTTACGCGGAATTTACCACGTATCCCTCGCCCGTGTTCACGGGGCCTTCACCACTTTTTCACGCTCGGCTGGCTCAGAGCCGATCCCGTAACACCCTCAGCTCGTGCTCGGCGCTATCCAGCCGCTCGAGGAGCTCCATCACGAAGCGGATCGAGCGCAGGCTCATGCCTCTTTCCTCGCGCAGCACCGCGATCTGCCGGAGTCGGTGGATCGCCCGGCTATCCAGATGATAGAGCTCGCCTTCCCGGACCAGGCTCACGACCTGCGCCCGGGCATACTCGAGAATCATTTCCGGGTGCATGTCGCAGAGTTCGGCTGCCCGCTCCAGGTCATGGAAGTCCTCCGTGTCCAGTGCCCGGGGTGCCGGCAGCCCGCGACCGATTTCCTGTGCATGGGTAGTCATCTCATCTCGGGTTGAATCTCGATGTGTCTGCCAAGGCCTGCCAGTGGCGCCGCTCCTCCTCGCTGCTCTGCGGCGGCATCACGATTTGCACCACCGCGAAAAGATCGCCGAAGTTGCCGCTCTTGCCTTGGGGTAGCCCCTTGCCCGCGAGGCGGAACTCGGTGCCCTGCTCGGTACCCGCGGGCACCTTGATCTTGGTTTCCCCATGCGGGGTGCGGACCGGCACGGTGGTGCCGAGCACGCTCTCCCAAGGGGCCAGGCGCAGCTCGTAGTAGAGATCGTGGCCCTCGGCGCGGAAGTAGGGGTGCCGTTCCAGCCGGACCTGCAGGAAGAGGTCGCCGGGAGGGCCGCCGCCCTGTCCGGGCTCGCCGAGCCCCGCCGCGCGGATCACTTGGCCTTCCGTGATCCCCTTCGGGATGCGGATGGTCACGGTCTGCTTCTCCCCGCCGCGGGTCTGCGGCTGGATCACCAGCGAGCGTTCGGACCCGTTCATCGCCTCGTCCAAGGTGACGAGGATCTCGGATTCGATATCGCGGCCCCGGCGCTTCGCCGTGCCCTTCGCTCCGCCGGGTCCATGTGCCGCGAAGCCGCCGCGGTTCGCCCGGCTGCCGAAGAAGTTCTCGAAGAAGTCGCTGAAGCCGGTGCCTTCGAAATGGTAGTTGACACCGGAATCCTCCGCGCCCGATTCCGGCCAGAAGGCAGCCCCGCCGCCCCCACCGCCGAAATCCCCGGCATGCTTCCAGTGTTCCCCGAGCTGGTCGTATTTCTTCCGTTTCTCCGGATCGCCCAGCACCTCGTAGGCTTCGTTGATCTCCTTGAACTTCTCCTCGGCCGTCGCCTTGTTCTCCGCCACGTCCGGGTGGTGCTTGCGCGCCAGCTTGCGGAAGGCCTTGCGGACCTCGTCTTGGCTCGCCGTCCGCGCCACTCCCAGCACCTCGTAGTAGTCCCTGAATTTTACCTTGGCCATCTGCTCTCTAGCAGACTGGCGCGTCCCGGCGGAAAATCAATCGTTGTCCGCCGCCTCTCAGACGATATCCCGCGTCGAGACGAGGCTCGCGATCCAGACGACGAGCAGGACGGCGAACAGGACCTTCGCAACCATCGCCACCGAGCCCGCAAGAAAAGCGAAGCCGAGCACGCCGGTGATGACGGCGACGAGAAGGATCATGAAGGTCCAGGAAAGCATGGGGTGCGGGTGGTTGATACCCACCATCTTTCTCGCACTGGTTGTGCCATCGTCCCGGGTGACTGTGAAATCCTTGCAGAATAAGAGTCTGCGACCCGAAAGGTGGGAGGAAGTTATGGTTTCCGGCACTGATCCGGCCGCATAACGCAACCTTTCCGGCGCTTCCGTGCATCAGGCATCGTTCCCTGCCGTGCAGCCTACCCTACGCGATCACGGGGGGTGCAAAATGCCACGGAGATCTTGACCGTTGGTCACTTCCTAATATAAACCTCACCCGTAGCGCATTTCCTCCGGGGGGATGAGATGCGCGACTCAATACTAAGGCTGGCCGCGATATCCGGGGGGATTGAATGGCTGCCTGAAAAAATCGGCTCCCGCGGTGAAATACCGCGGGAGCCGCTTTGTTTCAGATGGGGTGTCCCGAATTCAAACAGGATAGAAGCCTGTGAATCGTGTGGAGCGGACTGCGGTTGGGGCTTCGTTCCCGGCACTCCAACAGGATGACAGTCTTGTCACCGGGGCGCGGCCTCTCACCCTGAGCCATTTGCGCAAAACCTCCCTAAACTCACAGGTTTCTCGCAGCGGGCCCGAGGGCTAGCTTGAGTTTCCGATGGGGAATTTCCCTCCGTCGTGAACCCAAGAACCCCTGATGAGACCCCGTACCGATAGCATACCCACGCGTACACTAGCCGCCTTGGCAGCACCGCTCCTGACCCTGAGCTATGCCTCTGCCGAAGTCATCGTCTTCAACGAGGCGAATACCACCAACGTCTGGACCATCCCCGCGGGTCCGAACTTGCTGAACGGAACCCTGGCCACCCCGGCCACGGCGAATACCCATGAAGGCTCTTCCGCCGACTGGTCCACGCTCACCGATGGCATCCTCGGCACGCCGGGAAACAATGCCGCCACCGTGACGCCTAACAATGGCGACAACGTGACCTTCCCCCTAGACGTCGTCGCGCAGCCCGCGGGCTACGACATCACATCCTTCAACTCCTACGTCACCTGGGAGAACAGCGGAAGGACCAACCAGAACTATACGCTCCAGTACTCGACCGTCTCGGACCCGACGACCTTCTACGATATCGTCACGATCGGGAACGGCGATTCCGGCTCCGACAAGGCGACTCACACCAGCATCACCGATACCAACGGCGTGCTGGCGACGGGCGTTCATTCGCTCCGCCTTTCCTTCAACAACCAAGAGAACGGCTATGTCGGCTTCAGCGAGCTCAAGGCGCTGGCCACGCCGACCAACGTGGTCACCACGCTGGAGTCCAACGTCGGCAACGCATGGACGCTGCCAGCCGGCACGAACCTGCTGAACGGGAACATGGCCACGCCGCCGACCACGAACAGCAACGAAGGCTCGTCCGCGAGCTGGAGCACCGTGACCAACGGCACGCTCGGCACGGCCGCCGACATCAGCTCCAGCGTGACGCCGCCGAACAACAGCTCGGTGATTTTCCCGCTCGACCTCTCGGTGAATTTCAACGGCTACAGGCTCACCTCCTTCGACTCCTACTGCGCCTGGCCTAACAGCGGTCGGGACAACCAGGACTTCGCCATCAGCTATTCCACGGTGGCGGATCCCGGCACTTTCATTCCCTTGGCCCACTCGGTGATCCACACCAGCGGTGACAATTCGACCCACGTGCGGATTACTCCCGCAGCCGGTGCGCTCGCCTCCGGAGTGGCGGCCATCAAGCTGGACTTCGGCCACCAGGAGAACGGCTACGTGGGCTACCGCGAGTTCATCGCGCTGGGCACCGCGGAATCCCTGACCGATGCGCTCACCTGGACGGGCAACAGCGGCTCCGCAGGCAATGCCACCTGGATCACCGCTGCGGATAATAACTGGAAGAAGACGATCGGCGGTGCGGCGGCACCCTTCGATCCGCTCGCGGCGCTGACCTTCGACAGCACGGGCGCGAACCGTAACATCACGGTTTCCTCCGCGCTTACCTCGTCCTCCGTGACGATCAATAACACCGCGGCCACTCCCTATACTTTCGGTGGCCAGCAGCTCACGGTCAGCAATGAGATCATCTCCGCGGGAGCTGGCACGGCGACTTTCAATAACACGGTGAACGCCGTGGGCGGCGTGGCCTTGTCAGGGAGCGGGAGCATGGTCTTCAACGGCGCGGTCCAAGGCACCGGCGTGAGCGTGGCGGGCAGCGGTGCCATCACGCTGAACGGTGCGAATCCATCCCTGCTGGGAAATGCCTCGGTAACGAACGGCACCCTGACGGTGGCGAACAACGGGGCTTTGGAGAATGCGGCTGTCGTCACCACCGGTGGTGTCGTCCGCTTCATCTCGGCGACGCCGAAGATCGCCAGCCTGTCCGGAAGCTTCGGCTCCTCCGTGGTGCTGGGCAATGCCACCGGACCGGTGAACACCACCCTGAACGTGGGCGATGAAAGCTCGATCACAACCTTCGGCGGCGACATCTCACCGGTGCCCGGACGCACCGGCGGCCTGACCAAGACAGGCGGCAGCACGCTGACGCTTTCCGGCGTGAACACCTACGTCGGCCCGACCCGAGTGGAAGGCGGCACCCTGGAACTGCTCCAGCGCGCATCCCTCTACAACGGCAACACCGCTTCCTGGACCACGAGCAACCTCGTGGCGCAAGACGGCGCGACCCTGCTGCTGGAAGTGGGCACCTTCGACGAATTCACCGAGGACGACGTGAACAACACGATCGCGCTGGGCGGATTCCAAGCCGGTTCATCCCTGGGAATCGACAACACCGATCTCTTCATCTTGTCCCGCAACTTGACCCAGCCGGGCCTCGGCCTGCTGAAGACCGGACCGGGCACCTTGGAGATCACCGGGAACAACACTTCGAACGGTCTGACCCGGATCTTCGATGGCCGTGTGAATGCCATGAGCCTCTCGGGCACGGCCTTCGGCGGTGACATCCTTCTCGGCGATGCGGAGGGGAATGTCTTCCTGAACTTCGTGGAGGATAACCAGATCGCCCCAGGGGGCGTGATCTCCGCCGCGAATGGCAGCTTCTACCAGACCAAGATCAACCTGCGCGGCACGGACCAAACCGTGGGAGGTCTTGAAGCCGCACCCTTTCCGGCGAACTATGTCTCGCTCATCCAGAATGACGAGAACACGCTGCCGGACTACGCGGGTGTTCCCGAGCCAGCCACGCTCACGATCGATGCGGACACCGACCACAGTTTCACCGGTCTGATCCGCGATGGTGACGGTGGTGCCCCGGTATCGGTCATCAAGACCGGTGAAGGCGTGCAGGAGTTGCGGAATCTCTCCGGCATCCAAGGCTACGGCTACACCGGAGTCACAAGCCTGAACGAAGGCACGCTGCGGCTGAACTTCGGCGGCGGTAACTTCGAGTTCGCCTCGCCGATCGAGATTGCCGGGGTTGCGACCCTGAACTTCCGCGCGGTGTCCGGGAACTGGGTCTTCGGTGCCGCTGTCTCCGGTCCGGGCAAGGTCCTGGTGGATGGCAACAACGCGGTGGTGCTGAACAACGGCGCCAACTCGTGGTCCGGTGGTACGGTCGTGAACGGCGGCTTCCTCGCCCTGGCCGGCAATGGCTCGGCAGGCGAGGGGACCGGCCCCGGCCAGACCTCGGTCGGCGGCGCGATGGATCCCACGAACCTGATCGACATCACCAACATCGCCACGCTGTCGCTTGATGGCATCGCACCGCTCGGGAATTCCAACATGCTTCCCGAGTTCGCGCCTTCGATCCGCATTAATGAAGGTTCGCGGATCTACGGCGGCACCAACACCGTCGCCTTCGTCCCGAACCTCACGCTAAACGGCGGGGAGATCGAGATCACGGATGGCGCCGGTCACGGCGGCTTCAACACGAACATCGCGCTCGTCGGCACGGTGATCGTGGGCGGCAGCAGCACGCTTCCCTCGGAGATCGCCACCGTCGGCACCGGCCCGAATGCGAATGTCTCGCTCGGCTCGACAGGTGTTCCCGGAACGGTGTTCCAGGTGGCCGATGCCACCGGTAGTGCCGCGGCGGATCTCACGATCTCCTCGGTGCTCCGGAATGTGGGTGGTTCGGTCTCGCCGCTGACCAAGACCGGTCCCGGCACGATGGTGCTCACGGGTGCGAACGTCTATACCGGCACCACCCGGGTGAGCGCTGGCTTGCTCCAGCTGGACACGGCCTACCTCGCCGATGCTGCGGCGCTTGTGATCGATAACGCGGGAACGTTGAACCTCGCCTACACGGGTACGGACACGGTGGCCTCGCTCACCTTGGGCGGCACCGAGCACCTGTCCGGCACCTTCGCTGCGATCGGCAATGGCGGCCCGGGCATTACCGAGACGGCACGCATCACCGGCACCGGCCGCATCACGGTCTCGCAGAACACCGGCGTGTCCTACGATACCTGGTCACAGGTGATCCCGAATGCAGGCGACCGCGACCGTGCCGCCGATCCGGATGGCGATGGCCTGACGAACCTGGAGGAATACCTCTTCGGCACCTCGCCCGTGAGCGGCAGCGGTTCGCTGGCGCGCATCGAGCAATCCGGCGCGAACCTGATCGTCCGCTGGAACCAGCGTGCGGCGGGTAGCAGTGTCTATGTGCTGCAGGAGAGCACCACGCTGCTTGATGGATCGTGGACCACCAGCACCGCCACCATCACGAACAGTGCGGTGCAGGACATCCCCGACTACGTGCGCAAGGAAGCCGTGATCCCGGTCGGCGGCGTACGCAAGTTCGTGCGCGTCCAAGCGACCGAGTGATCGTGGCGGTCATCAGGTAATCGAAACTCCAACTCCCGGGGCGTCTTCCGAGATGCGCCGGGAGTTTTTGATTTTGTGGAAGTGCTCCCATCGCTCGCGGCACCGTCTACCCCTTGACCGCTCCCGTGAGCGGTTACAGGTTTCAAGCCTGCCTTCACCTCATGAGAACGGGACTATCAGTTGTAATCGTTGCCGCGCTCATCGTTTCCTGTGAACGCAAGGAGCCAGCGCCAGCCGCGAAGACGCCGGAAGCTGCATCACCCGCCGCGGAGGTGAACCCGCCGCGCAAGACCGGCGAGGGTCCGATTCATTCCACCGACGTGCCGACCGTGAGCGAACTCGCCGCGATCGATCCGCGCACCGGCAAGGTGATGGCCAAGCTGCGCGATCTGATCGTAAAGCAACTGGATGTCTCGCCGGACAAGGTGGTGCCCGAGGCGGGCTTGCGGAAAGACCTCGGTGCCGACGATCTCGATATCGTCGAATTGATCATGGCCATGGAAGAGGAGTTCAATCTCTCGATCCGCGATGAGGATGCGGAGAAGATCCAAACCTTTGGCGATGCGGTGGAAACCTTGCTTCGCCTCGGCGCGCGCTGAGATTTTTTCCGGGGGAGACACACACTCGTCGGAAGTCAGCAAGCTCTAAGCGCAAATTTTAAAATTTCAGGGAGCGAGGGGGAATCCGCTTTGCTTCCGGGGGGGGCTTTGTCAGGCTCCGCGCCCCATGTCCAAACCGGCACTTGGAAAGGGGCTCGGCGCCCTGATCCGCAAACAACCTGGCAGCACCTCCCCGGACGCTGCGGCTTCAGTGGATGGCCACGGCCGCGCCCGCGAGGTAGCGATTGATCTCGTCGTCCCGAGCCCGCTCCAGCCCCGTACCCATTTCATCGACACGCCGCTCGACGAGCTGATGGAGTCGATCCGCCAGCACGGGATCATCCAGCCGCTGATCGTACGGCCGGTGGACGGGAAGTTCGAACTGATCGCCGGTGAGCGCCGCTGGCGCGCTTCCAAGAAGCTCGGGCTGGCCACGGTGCCGGTGATCGAGCGCGAGGCCTCGGACCGCGATGTCCTGGAGATGGCCCTGATCGAGAACCTCCAGCGCGAGGATCTCAACGCGATCGAAGAAGCCGCCGGCTATGTGCGCCTGGCGAAGGAGTTCTCGATGAAGCAGGAAGAGATCGCCGCGCGCGTGGGTAAGTCCCGCGCCAGCGTGGCGAATGCGATGCGCTTGCTGGACCTGCACCCGGACGTGCAGCTCATGGTGGCTCAAGGCCAACTGACCGTAGGCCACGGTAAGGCGATCCTCTCGATCAAGGACAAGAGCGCCCAGCTCTTGGCCTCCGACCAGATCCTGCGCAAAAAGCTGAACGTCCGCGCCGCGGAGAAGCTGGCCCAGACCTTCGATCCTGCCGCCGCCGCTGCGGATGCGGCCAAGCCGATTGCCGCCGCGTCCTCTCCCGCCGCTCCGGATGCCCACATGCGCGCGCTGCAGAACAAGCTGCGCGACCGCTTTGCGACCCACGTGATGATCCATCACGGCGCGAAGAAGGGGAAGATCGAGCTGGAATACTACGGCGACGACGACCTGCAGCGCATCCTGGAGCTGCTCGGCGTGGGGGAAATGTGAATGGAGAAGCAAGATTGAAAGACGCAAGACCCAAGACTTGAGGGGTTTAGCGTTGTTCGGAGGTGTTCTCGGCGCAGGCCATTTTTCCGGTCTTGTGTCTGTCGTCTTCCCGTCTTGAGTCTCTTCCCCGTGAAGCGCGCTCCGATCGTATTGCTGCTGCTGGTGGTCCTCGCGGCCGGGGCATGGTTCTTCCTGAAGGAGAAGTCCGCACCGGTGCCGCCTGCGCCGGGGGCTCGCGTCAGTCTCGTGGCGATCAAGGCCGACTTGGCCGCGCAGTTCTCCGGGCAGAATGCCTATGCGCATGTGAAGGCGCTGGACGAGATCGGCCCGCGCCCGCCTGCGAGCGCGGGCTACATGAAGGCGCTCGATTATCTGGAGGCGGAGTATGCCAAGCTCGGCTGGACCACCGCCCGCCAGACCTTCACCCGCGCCACACCGAAGGGTCCGGTGAATTTCACGAACCTGCTGGCCCGTCATGGTGCGGCGGATTGGACCAAGTCCGTGCCGGCGGTGATCGGCGGGCACTTGGACAGCAAGGACATCCAAGCCTTCCGCTTCACCGGTGCGAATGACGGCGGGTCCTCGACCGGCGTGATCATGGAAATGGCGCGGGTGCTGGCGACCGATCCGGCCGCGGCGGCGCAGGTGGAACTGGTCCTCTTCGACGGCGAGGAAGCCTTCCTCGCGAACCTCACGCATACGGACGGTCTCTACGGCAGCAAGCATTACGCGAAGGAGATCGCCAAGCGGAGCACCTGGCCCTCGGTGGGTGTGGTGATCGATCTGGTGGGGGACAAGGATCACCCGATCCAATACAATCTCGATGCCCCGGAGCGCTTCGCCCAAGCGGTGGTGAAGGCGGCGAAGGACAGCGGTTTGGAGCTCAAGCCCTATCCTGGGCAGATCATCGACGACCACCTGCCCCTGCAGGGCGGCGGGCTGGAGACCCTGCACCTGATCGGGGATTTCCAGAATATGCCCTACTGGCACCAAGCCGGGGACACCTTGGAGGTGATCGATGCCGAGGCCTTGGAGCAGACCGGGCGGACCGTGCTGCGGTTTTTGGGGGGATTGTGAGACAAGGAGGGGGTGCGTCTCGCGCCCCGTGTCTTTCTTATCCGGCGGCACTCGTGATTCCCCGCCCGTGGTAAACGGATTGAGGGCTTGCGTGGGAGGCGATTGGGGGCCACAGGGAGGGCGTGGACCGCTGGTTTCTCATTGCCGCGACCGCCCTCGCAGCCGTGGGCGGGATCACCGGCATGTGGACGGTGCACAAGGGCACGCGCAGCCGCTGGACGGTGATCTGGATGATCGCGGCCTTCGCGGCGCAGATGGGCTTCCTCTACTACCGCGGCCAAGCCCGCGGGGCCTGCCCGCTGGTGGGCATCAGCGAGATCATGGCCTTCCTGAGCTGGTCGCTCACGCTTTTCTACCTGGCGGTGGGACCGACCTACCGGCTCTCGCTGCTCGGCGTTTTCACGGCACCGCTGGTCACCATCTTCCAGATTCTGGCGCTGCTGCCCGGGGTCTGGGATACCAACCCGATGCGGGTGCCGGCAACCGATCCGTGGCGGGAGACGCATGCCGCCATGTCCGTGCTTTCCTACGGCGCGCTGGCGCTGGCCGCCGTGGCGGGGGTGATGTTCCTGGTGCTGGACCGGCAGTTGAAGGATCACCACTTGCAGTCCGGCCTGTTCCGGAATCTTCCTCCGGTGCGGGAGCTTTTGAAATCGATGGTGCGCCTGCTGTGGATCGGATTGGCGCTTTTGAGCGTCGGCGTGGTGGCAGGCTTCATGATGCCGCGGCAGGGAGGCACCGCGCACCTCGTGGCGGCTTGTGTGGTCTGGATCGGGTACGGACTCCTGTTGGGAGTGCGGCAGGTGAGGGGGCTGACCGGCCGCAAGACGGCGGTGGTCGCAGTGGTTTTGTTCGTCGGTTCGCTTTCGGTTTTCGCCCTAGTCTGAATGGAACTCGTCTGTGTCGGCCTGAATCACCGCACCGCGCCCGTGGAGGTCCGCGAGCGCTTCGCCGTGCCTTCTGGGAAGCTCGGGGTTTCGGCCAAGGAGCTGCTGGCGATCTCCGGGCTGGAAGAGGGCGTGGTGCTCTCCACTTGCAACCGCACCGAATTCTACATCGCCGGGGAACATGCCGGTGAAGCCGCCGCCGAGCTGCGCCGCAAGCTGGCCGCGCAGCACGGTGCGGAGTCCGATCCGCACTGGTACGAGCACCACCGCATTGATGCCGCCAAGCATCTGTGCCGGGTGGTGAGCGGGCTGGACTCGATGGTGCTCGGGGAGACCGAGATCTTCGGCCAGACAAAGGACGCTTACCGCCAGGCGCTTGATGCCGGGGCCACGGCCGGAGTGCTGAACCGCCTCTTCCAGCGCGCCTTCGGCGTGGGCAAGCGGGTCCGCACCGATACCCGAATCCAGGAAGGTGCCACCTCGGTGGCCGGAGCCGCCGTCGAGCTGGCGGAGAAGATTTTCGGCAAGCTCGCCGGGTGCCGCGTGATTGTCATCGGCGCGGGCGAGATGAGCCGCCAGACCGCCCAAGCGCTCGTCTCGCGCGGTGCCTCGACCGTCTTCGTGACGAACCGCTCTTACGACAAGGCCGTGGGCCTGGCCGAAGAGATGGGAGGGCGGGCCGTTCATTTCGATGAATGGCAGGCCGTGCTCGCGGGGGTGGATGTGGTCATCTCCTCAACCAGCGCGCCGCATCCCGTGGTCTTGCCGCATCACATCGAATCGGTCCGGCGGGTGCGGAAGTTCCGCCCGCTGTTCCTGATCGACATCGCCGTGCCGCGCGACATTGATCCGGCCTGCGGGGAGATCGAGGAAGTTTACCTCTACGACATCGACACCCTCGAACAACTGGCCGGAGAAGCGCGCGTGAGGCGCGAACGGCAGATCGCCGAGTGCGACCGCATCATCGAAGAGGAACTGAAGAAGCTGAATTTACCCGGCACGTGAGCGAAGAGATCCAACACACCACCATCGGCACCCGCGGGAGTGATCTCGCGCTGGTGCAGTCCGCCGCCGTCGAGCGCGCCTTGTCCTTGGCTTTCCCCGAGCTGCGCCTCTCGCGCCGGGTGATCCGCACCACCGGTGACCGCCGCACGGATGTGGCGCTCGCCCAAGTGGCGAAGGCGGAGGGCACGGACAAGGGGATCTTCACGAAGGAGCTGGAGGAAGCCCTCAAGGCCGGTGAGATCGACATCGCGGTTCACTCGCTCAAGGACGTGCCGACGGTGCTCGATGACGGATTCGAGATCGCGGGCGTGCTGACCCGCGCGCCGATCCGCGACGTGCTGGTGACGAAGACCCTGGGCGGACTCGAAGGGCTGCCCGCGGGATCGGTGGTCGGCACCAGCAGCGTGCGCCGGGCCAAGCAGCTGGAATGGCTGCGCCCGGACCTGCGCGTGGTCGATCTGCGTGGCAATGTGCCGACCCGCCTGAAGAAGCTCGCCGACAGTGTGTGCGATGCCCTGCTGCTGGCAGAGGCCGGGCTGGTGCGCCTCGGTTACCGCATGTCGAAGCCGGCCATCGTGTTCGGTTCGACGCTGAATTTCACGCCGCTGAAGGAGGACAGCTTTTATCCGGCGGCGGGCCAGGGAGCGATCGGCCTGGAGATCCGCAAGGGCGATGCCGCAGCGGCAGCGCTGGTCGGTAGCATCCGGGATGCGGATACCTTCGCCCGCGTGCGTGCAGAGCGTGAATTCCTGCGCCTGCTGGAAGGCGGCTGCAGCACGCCGGTGGGGGTCTACACCACCTACGATGGCGGCACCCTGAAGATGGATGCGCGCGTCTTCCCGGATCAAGGCGGGGAGCCGAAGAAAGGCAGTGCGAGCGGTAGCGATCCTCTGGCGGTGGCGGCGGAACTTTTCCATTCACTGGCATGAGCAAGGCGGGAATCTGCTATCTGGTCGGCGCGGGCCCCGGGGATCCGGGACTGCTGACGCTGCGCGCCAAGGAGCTCGTCGAGCGTGCCGACGTGTTGGTCTACGATGCCCTTAGTAGTCCGGTCATCCTCGGCTGGACGAAGAAGGATTGCGAGAAGATCAACGCGGGCAAGCGCGCGAAGGATCACACGCTGACCCAGGACGAGATCAATGCGCTGATCGTAGAAAAGACGCAGGCGGGCAAGACCGTGGTCCGGCTCAAGGGCGGGGATCCGATGATCTTCGGCCGTGGGGGCGAGGAAGCGGCGGAACTAGCCGCAGCGGGCGTGGCCTTCGAGATCGTGCCGGGCATCAGCTCGACCATCGGCGGTCCGGCCTATGCCGGGATTCCGGTGACGCATCGCGACCACTGTTCGCAGCTGACGATTTTCACCGGGCATGAGGACCCGACCAAGGGTGAGAGCTCGATCGACTACGCGCACTTGGCCAAGACCCCGGGCACGAAGGTCTTCGTGATGGGCGTGGCGCGCCTGCGCGAGATCACCTCCGCGCTGATCGCGGGCGGTGCCGATGCCGCGACACCGATGGCGCTCACGCGCTGGGCGACCACCGGCTCGCAGAAGACGATCACCGGCACCATCGGCACGATGGCGGACATCGCGGAGAAAGCGGACTTCGGTTCGCCTGCCGTGGCGGTCATCGGCGGTGTGGTCACGGAGCGCGAAAAGATCAACTGGTTCGAGACCCGCCCGCTCTTCGGCAAGAAGATCGTGGTGACGCGCACCCGCGAGCAAGCGGGTGCCCTGAGCAAAGGCCTCGCGGATCTCGGTGCGGATGTGGTCGAGCTGCCCACGATCCGGATCGAGTATCCGGATGACCGGATCGGCTTTGCGGAGGGCGTGACCCACTCGCACGAATACGACTGGCTCGTCTTCTCCAGCCCGAACGGTGTGGAGAAATTCTTCGATGCCTTCTTCGCGACGTACGCCGATGCTCGTAGCTTGGGGAATCCGCGCATCGCGGTGATCGGGAACGGCACCGCGCAGAAGGTGAAGGAGTATCGCTTCGCCGTGGATCTCATCCCGGAGAAATTTGTCGCGGAAGGTCTCGTCGAAGCTTTCGAGAAGGAGTCGGTCGAGAATCTCACGATCCTCTGGGTGCGTGCGGAAGAAGCGCGCGACGTGATCTACGACGGGCTGGTGAAGCTCGGCGCGATCGTGGACGAGTGCATCGCCTACAAGACCGTGCCGGAAACGGAAGATTCCACCGGTGCCGCCGCCCGCCTCAAGGAGGAGGGCGCGGACCTCGTGACCTTCACCTCCGCCTCCACCGTGGAGAATTTCTTCAAGCTCGGCCTGCCATGGCCGGAGGGCTGTGTGGCTGGAAGCATCGGCCCCGTGACCAGCGAGGCGCTGCGCAAGCAGGGCATCGAGCCCGCCTTCGAAGCCAAACAACACGATATCCCCGGCCTGATCGAAGCGGTGCGGAAGTGGGCGGGGCGCTAGCCGGGATCGATCTAGCAGTGTGCTGCCGGACTTTCCGGTCGGGGACTTGTCCGAATTTGCGTCCGGTGCTAGCCTGCCGCGGCTATTTCCATGAACCTTCAAGATTCCCCGGTCACCGAGGGTGATTTCCTCGAGGTCGTCCGCATCCTCGCGGACATCGTGACCATGGAGGGTACGCTCGATGACAAGCGGGTGAAGCTGATGGGCGAGATCGCTCATCTGATCGGCACGGATAGCTGGGTGTGGGGTTTCGCGCCCTTGCTGAAGCCGGGGGAGCAACCGGTGTATCTATTCCAGAATCTGGGCGGATTCGATGAGGAGCGGATGAGCCGCCTGCTGATGGCCGTGGAGCACACGGATACCGGGGCGATGACCGCGCCGCTGGCCGAGGCCTTGATCCAGACCGGCGCGCACGTCACGCGGCTCCGCAAGCACATCGTGACGGATCAGCGTTTCGAGAGTTCCCCGGCGGAGCCCTACTGGCGGGCGGCGGATATCGGCCCCTTGATCTTGAGCGCCCGACCCTTGGAGGGGAGGGGGAATACCATCATCGGGTTCTACCGGCCGGTCTCCGCTCCGCCTTTCACGGAGCGGGAGGCGCGGATCGCGCACATCATCCTGACCGGTGTGGCATGGCTGCATGAGGCCAGCACTCCGAATCCGGTGGTCCACGACATCCCGAAGCTGCCGCCGCGCTGTCGTTTGATTCTCAATCAATTGGTCCATGGCCGGGTGCGCAAGGAGATTGCCCGGGACCTCGGAATCTCGCTTCACACCGTGAACGACTACATCAAGCAGATCTTCCGGCACTTCGATGTTCACTCGCAGATGCAGCTGATCTCCCGGCTCAAGAACGGGGACGGCCACGATGTGAAACAATTGCCACAAGCGGGGCCCCAACCGTGATTCTGCGGGGTTTGTAGCGGCGCACCCCGTACTTTGGGGGGTAGCCCGGGCCGCTTGGCGATGCTAGCAGTAACTTGACCCGGAAGTTCGGTCCGCGAGCTTCCGACCATTTCCCCGAAACCGCTTTCCTCCCCGAGCGGCCTCCTGCCCGGTCGCTCATGACCGACGTTCCCGGGCGGGAGGCGACGCGGGGAAAGCAGCACGGCGCTAGGGCCGCTCGCTTGCCCGGGGTCCGCTTTGTCCTTGCGCGGTCCGGTTTCATCGTGAGAATCGCCGCCCCCGCGGACGGCGGGTGCCCCGACCATGCCTGAGAACGCAAGCTACCAGCAGATCGGCGAGATCTTCGCGCGCTACGACTCCTTCGTGATCATGAGCCATGTGCGGCCGGATGGCGATGCCATCGGTTCCCAGCTCGCCCTCGGCCTAGCGCTGGAGGCTGCGGGCAACCGGGTCCGCATGATCAATGACGACGGGCTGCCGGATAACCTCCGCTTCCTGCCCGGCTCGGACCGCATCGAGCTGCCGCCGACCGAGCCGCTCGAAGACTACGAGGTGGCAATCGCGCTCGATACCGCGACCAAGCCGCGCCTCGGCGAGGCCTCGCTGAATGCCGCTTCCAAGGCGAAGGTCTGGCTCAACATCGATCACCACAAGTCGAACCCGCGCTACGGCGATGTTAACCACATCGACTCCAGCAGCCCGGCCACCGGTGAGATCCTCTACAAGCTCATCACCGCGCTGAACCTGCCGCTGCCGGATGCCTCGCGGGATGCGATCTACGTGGCGGTGTCCACCGATACGGGCTCCTTCCAGTATCCTTCCACCACTGCGGATACCTATCTGATGGCTGCGGACCTCATCAAGCGGGGCTTGGATGTGGGAAAGATGAACTCGCAGACCTACGATAGCCACCCCTATCGCCGCGTCGAGTTGACCCGCGCGCTGCTCAATACGCTGGAACTCACCGGTGGCGGTCGTGTGGCCCACTGGGAACTCACCCTCGCCACCCGCGATTCCCTCGGCTTGAAGCCGGAGGATAGCGAGGGCCTGATCGACATGATCCGCGCCATCGAGGGCGTGACCGTGGCGCTCTTCTTCGAGGAGCTAGACGGCGGCAAGATCCGCGTCTCCATGCGCTCGAAGGACCCGCGCATCGACGCGAGCGATGTCTGCGGCCAATTCGGTGGAGGCGGCCACGCGCTGGCAGCCGGCATCCGCATGGCGGGCCCGCTGGCGGAGGCGAAGCAACAGGTGCTGGCCGCGGTCTGCGCCGCGCTGCCCGGCGCCTGAACCGATCGATCCGATTTTTATTCCTACATGAACCGACCGAATCCCGGGCCTGTGGTTCCCAGCGGCGTGCTGCTGGTGGACAAGGCTCCCGACATGACCTCGCACGACGTGGTCGCCATTGCCCGCCGCGCGCTCGGCACGAAGAAGATCGGCCACTGCGGCACGCTCGATCCCATGGCCACGGGCCTGCTGATGCTGGTGGTGGAACGCGCCACGAAGATCCAGGACCTCCTGATGAGCGAGGACAAGGAGTACGAGGGCACGCTCACGCTGGGTAAGAAGACCAGCACCCAGGACCGGCAGGGCGAGGTGACGGAGGAGAAGGAGGTTCCCGCCTTCACTGCGGCGCAGATCGATGCTGCATTCGGCGAGTTCACCGGTGCCTTCGAGCAGATTCCGCCGATGGTTTCCGCGATCAAGAAGGATGGCGTGCCTCTCTACAAGCTGGCCCGCAAGGGTCAGGAGGTGGAACGCCAGCCGCGCCCGGTCACGGTCACGAAGTACGAGGTGTCTCGTATCGAGCTGCCGGAAGTGGACTTTACCGTAAATTGCTCGAAGGGCTTCTACGTGCGGACTTATGCCCATGACATCGGCGACAAGCTCGGTTGCGGCGCGCACCTCAGCGCCCTGCGCCGGACCCGCTCCGGGCGCTTCACGCTGGAACGCGCTTTGAAGGTGGATCAGATCAAGACGATGCCGCGCGAGGAGCTGTGGCGGAGCCTGGTGAGCCTCGCGGAGATCTCGCTGATGCGCGGGGCTTGAGGGAAGATCCGCAGCTCAAGCGACAACTGCCCGGCAGCGCTGATCCGCGGCGCAGCCGCCTTGGACTGCGTGCAGCCTGCTGCCGCTTTCGGCAGGTAGCCCTGCTGCCGTGAAGCCGCGGGGAAGGTCGCGGGTTATCCTGCGGGGGAGTGTCGAATTTCCCCCGGATCCTGCTTGGTCGGGAAGCTCGGCATCGGCGAGGCCGGGGATGACCCGGAGAGGGAGGATCATCACCCGTGCTCCGCAGCAGGCTGCGTTCGCGAAAGCGGCAGCAGGCTGCACGCAGTCCAAGGAGCCTGCGGCTCGGGACTACTTTGCTTCGTCCCACTTCCGGTTCGGCAGGAAAGTGCGGGAGCGCTCCGTGATCCGTCCGTCTGCCACGCCATCGGCGGCATCGACGGTGGCCGCCCGCAGTGCGATCTCCTCGCGCTTGAGGCTGCCTTTCTCCTCCAGAAGCTGGATCAAGGCCTCGATCACCAATCCCGCCTGACCGAGATCGCGCTGAAGTTCCACAACCTGCTGCTCCAAGCTCCGGTCCTTGGCGGCATCCCAGCGGCGCTCGCGTTCCTCGCGGAAGCGTTGCTGCGCGGCATGCATCGATTCAAGCCGCTGGGTCTCGGCGATGCTGCGGAGATGGCTGGCCTGCGCGACCTGCGGGAAGAAGAAGTCGAAGAAGCTCATGGTGGCGCGATCCTAGGAAGAGCGCCGGAAGCCGCCATTACAAGTTGGCGGCCCGCTTCCATGGGCCGAAGCCTCAAGCCTTGTAGCCCACCTCGTCGTTCAGGAAGAGCTTCAGCGCATCGAGACCTTCTTCCAGCTCGGCGGAGATCGGGATGACCTTCACCTTCGGGAAGCGCTGCTCGAGGGCCTTCAGGTTGTCCTCGGCACCTTCCATGTCCATCTTGTTGGCCACGATCATCCAGGGGAAGCGGCCGAGCTCTTCATCGTACTCGCTGATCTCCTTGCGCAGGATCTGGATGTCGGAGATCGGGTCGCGGCCTTCGCTGCCGGCGATGTCCACCACGAAGATCAGCACGCGGCAGCGGGTGATGTGGCGCAGGAACTCGTGGCCGAGGCCGCGGTTCTGGTGCGCGCCTTCGATCAGTCCCGGAATGTCCGCCACGGTGCAGCGGCGGAAGCCGCCGAACTCGACGACACCCACGCTCGGCTGGAGCGTGGTGAAGGGATACGCGGCCACCTTCGGGTGGGCGTGGGAAAGCTTGCCGAGCAGGGTGGACTTGCCGGCATTCGGGAAGCCGACGAGACCGGCATCCGCGATGCGGCGGAGTTCGAGGTAGAAGACGCCTTCTTCACCTTCTTCGCCCGGGGTCGATTCGGTCGGAGTGCGGTGCGTCGGGGTGGCGAAGTTCGAGTTGCCCATCCCGCCCTTGCCGCCCTTGCAAAGCACGAATTCCTGGCCGTACTCGGTCAGGTCCGCGATCGGCTCCAGATCGATGCCTTCGTCACCGCGCTCGAATTCCACGGCCTCCTGCACGGTGGTCGCATTGCTGCGATAGACGACCGTGCCGGGCGGCACCTTGGCGATGACGGTCGCGCCGCCCTTGCCGGTCTTGCGCACGCCCGCGCCGTTGTTGCCCTTCTTCGCGATCAGCTTCGGATCGTAGTGGAACTGGCGCAGGTTGTCGGTGGAGGGGTCCACCTTCAGGATGATGTCGCCGCCCTTGCCGCCATCGCCGCCATCCGGGCCGCCGCGGGGCACGTACTTTTCCCGGCGGAAGGAGACAGCTCCATTCCCGCCGTCGCCGGCCTTGGCGTAGATGCGGATGTGGTCGATGAACATGGGATCGGGGCGCGGAGAGTCGTGCGTCAGGTTCGGGGCGTCAACGGGAAAGGAACACAGGCCGAGGGTGGCAAACTACGGGTTTATTCCGGGATTTCACGAAAAGATCCGGCAGAGTCGAGGCAGGGTGACAGCGTCCCGGATCATGAAGTTGAGCCTGACGGGTTAAAGTTCCGGTGCGGAAAATTCGCGGAGGATTGCCTCTACCCCGCCGGAATCGAGCTCAAAGATCCTCTCTTCGATTTTGTCGATTTTCTCTAGGGGTGGTTCTCCTCTTCGAGGCTCTTCGAGTTTTGCAAGCGTTGCCCCTAGCAACTTCAGCCGGGCCTGCAACACCCGGGCGGCCATCTTGGAGAAATTCGGTGGTGTCCCCGGCGCTTCGCTCGCGCTGAATTCTTCCACGGCTTTGCGCAGGATAGATTCGCAGTCCGCGACCTTCGTCGCGTGAGTATGCCCGGAGTAACCATGTGCCCATTGTGCCATGAGATGTAAATGGGATGATTTGGCAACTAACGAGGTTTAAATACCTTAAGGTCCAAAGATGGAATGACCTTGAAGTGCTTCGCGTTGGAAGTGGCAAGAGGGAGCTGCCACTCGACGGCGGTCGCGGCGATCAAGGCGTCTCCTGCTCGCAAATTGTGGGAGAGGGAGAATTGTTCCACATAGACCATGGCTCTATGACTTGCCTCCGGGGTTATCGGCAACGTTTCGAAGTCCAGATCGAGAAGGAATTTTTTGGAGAGCCGGAGTTCGGATGCATTCCGGGAGCACTGGAGAAACTCCATCCACGAGAATGCGGAAATGAATCTCCGGGGCGCTTGATCGATTAGCTTCGCTGCCGCGGCATTGCCGCGCTGGGCCCAGATGAAGATATCGGTGTCAAATATCATGATGACGGGGGGCCCGTAGCCGGTCCATCAGCTTGGAAACGTCCTCCTTGTCGTCGGCTCTCGATCCGAAGAAGGGATGATCTGCGGCCTTGACCGTGGATTTGCCTTTCTCGGCAGGAACAATGTAACCCCGGAGTTTACCCCGGACGTGGAGACTGACGGTTTCGCGGCGGTCAAGCGCTGCGAGCACCTCTTTGGTCCGGTAACGGAGATCTACCGATGTCGCCTTCATAGACATTTAGAATAGACATTTGGTGGGATTCGTCAAGTCGCCCTACACCTTCGCGTCCAGCCATTTCCCGCGGAAATGGACCCAGGCGAAGACGAGAGCTTGGGTGAAAAGATCCAGCGAGAAGACGATCCAGACGGTGCGGAGGTCGAACCAAGGCTCGTTCTTGAACAGCCAGAGCATGCCGATCCGGTAGAAGATCATGCTGCCGAAGGACCAGCGCATCACGATATTCGTGGCGCCGGCGCCGCGCATGGAGGTCTTCAGGATGATGCAGGTGGCGAAGAAGGGCTGGGCGGCGGCGCAGATCAGGACGAGGGGGGAAGCGATTTTCAGCAGCTCCGGGCTGTCCGGGGCCATGAAGGCGATCAACGGGTCCCGCTCGAAGATGAAGATGATGCCGATCGCCCCCATCAGGGTGGCGGCCACCTTCCAACAGAGGCGCACCGCCCGGGTGGCCATCTCCTTGGACCCGGCACCGAGATACTGTCCGACGAGAGCGGCACCTGCGGTGGCGATCGCCCAGCCGGGCAGGAAGCTCATCGACTCCACCCGGATGGCCAGGATGTGCGCGCCCAGATTGCCCTCGCCCGGCAGGGTGGCGATGACGTGGATACCGTAAGCGTGGATGCCCCACATGAAGGCGATCTCGAAGGACTGCGGCGCACCGATGCGGATGATCCGCTTCATCGTTTCCCAGTGCGGCCGGAGCCCGGCGAGCGTCCAGGAGAGCGCACCGCTCTTCCGCGCCAGCAGCAGGCTCACCGTGAGCAGGCCGGAGGCCCAGCCGATGACCGTGCCGGTGGCGATGCCGCCGACCCCGTGGCCACCGTAGGGGGCGGGGCCAAGGGCGAGCAGGCTGGAGACGGCCATGTTCACCAGATTCACCACGCACATGCCGATGAAGGGCGTGCGGGTATCGCCGGATCCGCGCAGGGCGGCATTGATGGCGAACATGGCCCCGCTGAAGGGACCGGAGATCGCGAGAATGCGCAGGAACTTTTCCGCATGGGCCGCCGCCTCCGGCTTCAGGCCCACGCCTTGGATCAATGCCGGGATGCCGAGATGGAGGGCGAGCAGGGAAAGCAGTCCGGCGGCGATGCCGAGCCAGAGGCCCTGGCCCAAGCCGAGGCGGGCGAGGGGAGTATCCCGGGCCCCGGTGGCGCGGGAGACCAGGGCCATGACGCCGGTGGCCACGGCTCCCTGAAGGATATTGAAGAACCAGCCGACGTAGCCCCCGAGGCCCATCGCATCGAGAATCGCCACGCGGTCGCTGCCATCGCCGATGCGGCCGGCGATGATCAGGTCGGTGAAGCCGACGCAGAAGGCGAGGACTTGCTCAAGGAGTGGCCAGAAGGCGAGCACCCAGATCTGTTTCCCCAGCGAGAGATCGGCTAGACGGCCTGCCAGCCTCACTTCGGGAACCGCTCGTTGGCTCGCTTCCGCACTTAATCCGGGTTTTGCCATCGCGCGCGGCGAGGCGTAGCGGGTGGTCCGGGGGATTACAACCACGGCTGCTAGAGAGATTTTGTAAGCGCCTGCCGTGGCGGGATGGAACGAAGCGCTTGGATTTTCCCCTTCGCATCCGTGGCCCGGCGGTGCCAAGTTCCCTCCGGAATGTTTGAAGTCCGCGAGAAACCCGAGATGGTCGAGCGCGCGCTGCTGGTGCGCCTGTATTTCGACCCGCGCGAGGAAGATGAATCCGAGGCCCTGCTGGAAGAGTTGGGCGAGCTGGTCTCCACGCTGGGGATCGGCGTGGTGGAGAAGCTGCTCGTGCGCAGCCGGGAGATGCACAAGAAGTTCCTCTGCGGCACCGGTAAGGCGGCGGAAATCGCGGAACTGGCGAAGGCGCACGAGTGCGATGTTCTCGTCTTCGACAACCAGCTCGCACCCTCCCAGCAACGTGAGTGGGAGCGCGCCGCGGACATGACCGTGCTCGATCGCGAGGAAGTGATTCTCGATATCTTCGCCCGCCGCGCGCAGACGAAGGAAGCCCGCCTGCAGGTGGAGCTGGCCCGCATGCAGTACGCGCTGCCGCGGTTGGCGCGCATGTGGGGTCACCTCGACCGCGAGGGCGGCTCCGGCGGTGGTGTGGGCGGCGGCGGTGCCTCGCGCGGCATGGGTGAAAAGCAGATCGAGGTGGACCGCCGGATGGCGAATGTCCGGATCGACCGCGCCCGCCGCGAACTGGAAGACGTGCGCAAGCAGCGCGCCACACAGCGCAAGGAGCGCGAGAAGATGGAGACGCCGCATGCCGCCATTGTCGGCTACACCAACGCGGGCAAGTCCACTCTGCTCAACAAGCTCAGCGGTGCCGATGTGATGGCGAAGGACATGCTCTTCGCGACGCTGGATACCACCACGCGCAAGATCGAGCTGCCGGACGGCCAGCCGCTCCTCATCACGGACACCGTCGGCTTCGTGCGCAACCTCCCGCACCGTCTGGTGGAAGCCTTCAAGGCGACGCTGGAAGAAGCGGTGCTCGCGGATTTCCTGATCCACGTGCTCGATGCCACCTCACCGGAGATCGAGCGTTTCCATGAGACCACACTCAAGGTGCTGGGCGAACTCGGCGCGGCGGACAAGCGCACCATCACCGCGCTGAACAAGATCGACCTGGTCACCGAACCCGAGCGCCTTGCCGAACTGCGGAGACTTTATCCGGATGCCCTGCACATCTCCGCCGCCAACGGCCTGGGCATGGAGGCGCTGCTGCTCAAATGCTCCGAGGTGATGGCCGACCGCGTGCGCCGGAAAAAATACCGCATCCCGCAAAGCCGTGCCGATCTCATCGGCGTCCTGCACCGCGATGCCAAAGTCCTGTCCACCGAGTACGAAGACAACGACATCCTCGTCACCGCGGTGGTGCCGGCCTCGATCGCGGGGCGGCTGGAGGAGTTCGGGATCTAGCGAGGGCTTTGAGGGGTGGGGAGAGTGATGGATGCCGTCTTCCGGACTTGAAGGGAAGATGGCATCCAGATAGCTGCTATCACCTAACTCCCCCTTTGAACTTTATGGCCCTGTCCTTCCCTTCGGGTCCTGTCCGTGCTTTGACCTTGGCCGCGCTTTGTTGGCCGGTGATTGCCGGTGCGGCGGCACCCCAGCGCGCGCCAAAGGGCGTGCCGCAGAACGCCGTGTGGTATACTGGCAACCAAGGTAGCTGGTTCGCAGTGATCGAGGATCCCTGCACATGGCAACAAGCCAAGGAGCGCTGTGAGTTGGCGGGTGGGCAACTCGCAGTTGCCGCGGATGCCAAGACTTGGGAAGTGGTCTCGAAGGTGGTACCCCGATTCGAGGTCTGGCTCGGAGCGACCGATGAAGCGGTGGAAGGCAAGTGGGTCTGGGTGGACGGCACGCCGATGACTTGGAACACGTGGCGGCGCAATGAACCGGATAATCGCGGTGGAAATGAGGATGCGCTTGTCGCATCGTGGACTGATGTGCCCTCTAACGCCGACTGGGTAAAAGGCTACATCTGTCAGTGGAAGTCCTTCGACGGGCTGATGGCGCTACGCTTCGATGTCGCGAAGCGTGGGGAGTTGGAGGTGGCTCTGGCCTTCCAGAAGGAGATCGATCACGTCACGGCGGGTGGGCTTGTCACGCTGAATCAGGATGCCAAGCCGCCCAAGGTATTGCTGCAACTCCGGCGGGATCACATCGGGAAGTGCCATTTCGCGGACATCGAGCGCGCCCGGAAGGCCGCGCCGCTGGCAGATCGTTGCAATTCCCTGCTCGAAAAGATCCAGACAAAGTTGCTGAAGGAGGGGATGATCGAGCACGCGCAGCAGGTCAAAATGCTGCGGGCATCGATCGTCAGGCTGGGGGCTTGAGAAGGCCCTCTAGATGTAGAACATCGGGGCCTCCGACTTTTCGGAAAGCTGGACGAGGGTCACGTTCGCGAGATTCTGCTTCAGTTCGTTCGCCACCTTTTCCCACGCGGCGCGGACCGAAATCCCGCTGTCGCCCTCGGTTTTCATCGAAAAGGAGAGCAGGGTGGGCTCCACAGCTTCGACGATTTCCCGCAGGTTGATGGCGTCCGGCTTGCGGGCGAGGAGGTAGCCGCCGCTCTTCCCGCGTCGGCTTTCCACCAGCCCTGCACGACGCAAGTCGTTGAGGATCTGGACTAGGAAGTTCGCGGACACGGCTTCGCGTTGCGCTAGTTCCTCCAGACGTGTTATAGTTCGCCCGTCGAACCGCTTCGCCAACTGGGCCATCGCCCGGCAAGCGTAGTCGAGCTTTTGGGAAATTCGCATGGAGGCAAAGCAGCATACCCGGGATGGGGGAGGAAGCGCGAAGGTAGTTCGCCTCTGTCAGTCGGCCGAAAACGACGTCGAAAGCGTTTGGCAATGGATCGTGGACGACGCGACGGAAGTGGCGAAACGTGAGCCGAATCTGCGCTCGCTTCTGAAGGAGGTCATCTTCGATCAATCCTGTCTCGGCGCGGCCTTGGGCGTGCGTCTCGCCCGGAAATTGGCGCGGGAAGACATGACCCGCGAGGAGCTGGCGCCGCTGTTGGGGGGGATTCTCCGCGGCGATGACCACCTGGTGGCTGCCGTGGCACGGGATCTCCGCGCGATCGTGGATCGCGACCCGGCCTGCGATTCCCCGCTCCACCCGCTGCTCTTCTTCAAGGGCTTCATGGCGATTTCGACCTACCGGATCTCGCATCACCTCTGGCAGCACGGGCGGAAGGAGCTCGCGCTTTATTTCCAGAGCTTGGCCAGCGAGGTCTTCGCGGTGGACATCCATCCGGCGGCCCGGATCGGCTGCGGCATCCTGCTCGACCACGCGACCAGCTTCGTGGTGGGGGAAACCGCGATCATCGAGGACAATGTCTCGATCCTCCACGAGGTCACGCTCGGCGGCACCGGTAAGGAAACCGGCGACCGTCACCCGATCGTGCGCTCCGGCGTGCTGTTAGGAGCGGGGGCGAAGATTCTCGGTCGCGTCGAGATCGGCGAGGGTGCCAAGGTTGGTGCCGGTAGCGTGGTGCTCACGGATGTCACCCCGCACACCACCGTCGCCGGGGTTCCGGCCGTGGTCGTCGGCGTGAGCCGGGAGGATGCGCCCGCGCTGGAGATGGACCAGCAGCTGGCCTGCAGGCTGAACTACAGCATTTGAGGTGCCGTCTCGAGACAAGTCATCGGATGTTACAGCGAAGCAGCACTGCTTTGCGGGTGTAACGCCTGCTTCGGGATGCCAAGTGTCCTTGCCCGTGCTTGCTCTACTGGCGGGGTTCTCAATCTAGATGAGGCTTGGAAGTTGTGGTCCGGTTGTGTAGGGGTAGATTAATCTCCCCTTGGTTGTGAACCTGAAGCTCCCCTCTTCCTCCTGTCTCTTCAGTTGTGCCTTATCCGTCTGGGTGTTTGCCGGCTGCAAGCACTGGCCTCCCCAAAGAGTCGATGTCGTGTCGAGAGTATGGCAAACCGAGACACCGGATGCAGTCCGAGAGGATTTCGAGTTCCCCGAGAATACCATACCCTCGATCAAAGCCAAACTGGCGAAACGGAATCCCGAGTTCGGGATCGCCATCTCGGGTGGCGGTACCCGGTCCGGTTCAGCAGGCTTGGGCCAATTGCGTGCTCTTGATCGGAACGGCTTGCTCTCGCAGGCTAAATATTTGTCGGTGGTTTCGGGAGGCGGATGGGTCTCGATTCCGTATGCCTTCTTGCCCTCGAAGTACAGCGATCGGGACTTCTTTGCGGATTACATACCGCCGGAGACACTGAATTGGCAGAAGATTGTCGAGGGTCCCGGGCAACGTGGTAATACCATCCCGTTCGAGAAGTTGATGGCTGGTCACGGGATGGACTTCACCACGGCATTGCCGATCAAGAGTAAGGAGGGGTATGCGCAAATGGTGAACCGCTCTTTCTTGCCAGCCTATGAGCTTGGAGGGCATGAGCACTTCTTCGCGTTTGATGCGCCCAGCGTCGCGAAGTATGCCGCAAGATCACGGTCCAAATATTCTAGGAAGAATCCCGAGGGGGAGCATGTCTCAAACGGGGATTTTTATTATGTGGAGAAATCGCGCCCTTATCTGATCGTTTGCGGGGGGATCAAAGAAAGGGTTCGCATGCCCTTCCGGGATATGCCCGTGATGCCCTTCGAGATGACTCCCTGCTACACCGGGGTTCCTTCATTTTATCGCGGTAGCTTGCCCTTTGAAGAGTCTGTGGGCGGAGGCTATGTCGATAGCTTCGGCTACACGTCCACCGGACCGATCCTGCGTGCGAACGATGGGAAAGGAAACTTGGAGGTGAGCTCCCGGCTCGGGTCGTGGACATGGCTTCTGCATCCGAGCACGTCTCCGAGGTTCGCCCTGAGCGACATGATGGCAATCTCCAGTGCCGCACCGACAGTTCTTGAAACCGTGGGTGCGTTCAGTTGGAGCTTTCCCGACTACTCGCATTGGCCTGCGGGAGATCCGCAGAAGAAACATACCGGGAGCTATCTGCATACCGATGGCGGCGCCACGGACAACTTGGGGGTCGCCGCTCTGGTGTCGCGGGATGTGACGAAGATTGTCGCTTTTGTGAACACGCCTCACCAATACAAGACTTGGGAGGAGGATTCAGATTGGTCATGCATGGATGATATCGCCCGCCTCTTCGGGGAATCTCCGACGGATGGTGCCCGGAATGGGGAGATTGCGGCGATTTTCAGCAATCAACCGCGGGGAGGAGAGACACCTTTGATGAGAATCCGCAGGGACCTCGACCGTGCTTTGGCGAAGGGGGATCCCCTCGCTTCATGTCAGGATGTCGAGACAATCGCGAATCCGCATTGGAGAATCAAAGGAGGATCGAAGGTGCGGATCTACTGGATGCTCTTGGGACCCCAGTTTCAGAAAGGACAGATGCAGTCCCGATGGTTTGCCTCCTTGCATCCAAGCTCGAAAGAAAAGTTCCTGGCTTGGAAGTTTCCCAAGTTTCCTAACTTTCCCACGCGGAAGGTCGCATTGGGGATGGAACGGGTTGTCTTGCTTTCACAGTTTGCTTCGTGGGCTACGGAAACCGAGGCTCCCGGAATCCGTAGCAAATTGGGTCTGCGGTGAATGACCATCAATCCCCGCCGCTGAGCACCTCCAGCGCCCTCAGGCAGGCCGCCGTGCGCGTCTCCACGCCGAGCTTCTCGAAGATATCGAGCACGTGCTTCTTCACCGTCGCCTCGCTGATGCCGAGGATGGTGGCGATGTCGCCGTTGGTCTTGCCTTGGGCGAGCCAGAGCAGGGACTCCGCCACGCGCGGGGTCAGGCCGAGCTCTTTCTCCAGCGGCAGAGGCGAAGTGAAGTCAGGCTTGAACTCTGGCACCGCGGTCTGGCGGGCGCGCTCGATGCGGGTGCGGATCGCGGAGAGCAAGTCGCTCTTCGCTACCGGCTTGGTGAGATAGTCGTCGGCCCCCAGATTCATGCCGGCGCGCACGTCCGGCTTCTCACCGCGGGCGGTGAGGAAGATGAAGGGCGTGGCCTCGGTGGCGGAAGTGGCGCGGAGCTCGCGCAAGACGCCGTAGCCATCCAGCTCCGGCATCATCACGTCGCAGAGGATCAGATCGGGCGTCTCCTTCATGGCCATCTCCAATCCCTCCCGGCCATTCTCCGCGGTGAGCGGGTTGTATTTTTCCAAGCGCAGGATGGTCGCAAGATTGCGGCGCATCTCCGGCTCGTCTTCGATGATCAGGATGGTCTTCATGGCGTCTGGAGATCGCTGTGGAGGGGAATGGTAACGAGGGCGGTGGTGCCGCTGCCGACCGCGCTGACCAGATCGATGGTGCCGCCATGCAGCTCCACGCTCTGTTTCACGATCACCAGCCCGAGGCCGGTGCCGGGGCGTTGGCCGACATTCGAGCCGCGCTGGAAGGCGTCGAACAGATGTCCTTGTTCGTCGGCGGGAATGCCGATGCCGTGGTCGCGCACCAGGAAGCTGATGGCATTGCCGGTGCAGGTCGCACCGAAGACCACCGTCTGGCCCGGCTCGGAATACTTCACCGCGTTGTTGAGCAGATTCAGCAGCACATGGCGCAGCAGCTTCTCGTCCGCCTCCACCTCGGGAGGCAGGCCGGCGGTGGAGAACTCGATCGCGCAGCGGGCGGCGGAGACCGAGTTCACCTCATCCACCAGGCGGCGGCAGAGCGCGGCGAGGTCGAGCGGGCCGGGGATGAACTGCATACGGCCCGCATCGAGACGACCTAGCAGGAGCACGTCCTCCATCAGCCCGGCCATGCGTCGCGAGTTCTTGATGATCGATTGTAGCTGCTCGCGGCGCTCTTCCGGGTCGAGCCGGTCGAGGTAATCATCGAGGATCTCCGCGGAGGACTGGATGATGCCGAGCGGGGTGCGGAATTCGTGCGAGACGGTGGAGACGAAGTTGCTCTTGAGCTGGTTCAGCTCGCGCTCCCGTTCGAGCGCGCGCTTCATTTCCGTTTCGGCACGGCGGCGTTCGGAGATGTCGCTCACCACGGCTTGCATGCGGCTCTTCTCCTTGTCCGGGATCTGCGTGAGCGTGACTTCCATCAGCACCTCGTGGCCCTGCGCGTGGAGCTGGCTCCACTCGAAGGTGGTGCTGCCATGCTCCATGCACTTCTGCATGTGGCGCTTCGAGGCGGATTCGGAGGATTCTCCATCCGGCTGGAATTCGGGGGAAAAGTCCGCCGGATGCAGGCCGATGATCTCCTGCGGTTCGCGGCCGAAGATCCTCGCGGCGGCAGGATTCACTTCCGAGAAGAACTCGTTCTCATGCAGCATCACCCCTTGGCTGGAGGTCTCGAAGAGCGTGCGGAACTTCCGCTCGGATTCGCGCAGCGCGCTCTCCGCACGGGTGCGCTCGGTCGTATCCACGGCGATGCCCCAGAGCTGCTCCTCGCCGTCCGAGCTGCGGAAGAGCATGCCGCTCAGGACGATCGGGACGAGATGCCCGTCGCTATGGATGTACTCCTTCTCGAAAGGTCCGAAGGTGCCTTGCTCCTTCACGATCCGCAGGATCTCTTTCTCCTGCTCCTCGTATTTGATCGGCGTGACGTCCCAGTAGGAGAGGGTGTGGACCTCATCCACGCTGCGACCGACCATCCGCGCGAAGGATTCGTTCACCTGCAGAAAGTCGCCCTCCCAGCTCACGCGGGCCATGCCCAGCGGCGAGAATTCGAAGAGTGCCTTGAACTTCTCTTCCGAGTCCAGAAGGGCGCGTTCGGCCTGCTTGCGCAGCGTGATGTCCTCCGCGATGCCCCAGATCTGCACCTCGCCGGTCGAGGAGACGACCCGCATGCCATTCAACATGACCGGGATCCGGGAGCCGTCCTTGCAGATGTATTCCTTCTCGAAGGGACCGAAGCGTCCGGTCTCCTTCAGCTTATCGATGAAGGTCTGCTGACCGGCGAAATGCTGGACCGGCGTGATGTCCCAATAGGTCAGCGCGCTGAGTTCCTCCTGCGTGTAGCCCAGCATTTCGGCGAAGGCGGAGTTGACCTGTTGGAATTTGCCTTCCTCGTTCACCAGGCCGATGCCGAGCGGGGAGAATTCGAAGAGCCGCTTGAACCGCTCCTCGGAGGCCCGTAGCTCTGCGGTCGCCTCGGCGATCCGGTCCTCCAGCGATTGATTGAGCACCCGGAACTTCGCCTCCGCCTCCGCGCGGGCGGTGTCGTCGCGGTGGACGCAGACCACCTCGATGACCCTGCCCTGCGAGTCCAGCACCGGGAACATGGTCGAGCCGATCCAGCGCTTGCCCCGCGGAGCCTGATTCGGCAGGGCTCGCAGCTCGAAGGGGATCGGCGGGATCGTGGCCACGTGGCCTTCGAAGGCCCGCTCGACCAGCAGTGAGAAGCCGGCCTCGGCGAGTTGCTGGTCGCTGAGGATGCTGAAGCCTTGCAGGTCTTCCATATCGAGCTGGAAGAGATCCTTGAAAGCTTGGTTCACCTCGCGCGCCGTGCCGTCCGGGGCGAAGATCTGAAGGCTGATGGGAGATTGCTCGAAGACCCGGCGCCAGCGGGTTTCGGAGAGGCGCAGCCGGTTCTCGATCAACTTGCGCTCGGTGATATCGCGGGCACTTAGCAGGAGTTGCGTGCCGCCATCACTCGGGACCGCGGAGATCACGATGTCCTGATAGGAGGTCCCGCCCTCGCTGCCGCGGCATTGCCACTCCAGACGGTGGCTGCCGTTCGCCATCGCTTGCTGAAAGGCTTTTGCCAGTGCCACCCGCGAGTGCTGGCCGTCCGCCTGTAGCTCCGGAGCCAGATCGGTGAAGGGCATGCCAGCCAGATCATCGGGGCCTGCGAATCCGCAAAGGGCAGCCGCTGAGGGATTGCAGGCGAGAATCGCGGCCTCCACCGGATCCAGCAGGAACATCGCATCCGCGCTGTGCTCGAAGAGGGCACGCAGCCCGCCGGCACCCGTGGCGGGTGGGGTGCTGGGGCCTGCTGCAATTGCCATGAATATTTATAGCCCGTCTCCCGTCGGTTTGAAAAGCAGCGGCCACTACACCTTTCGTTCCATTTACGCAGATTCCTGAAACCGACCTCGAATTCACATGTTCGCTCTCCTCGCCGGCATCCTACTTTAGTCCCATTTACGGATTTCAGACCCGGTGCTTCGATTGCGGCAATCCTCCTCCGTCGCCATGAAGTTCAGTCCAGCGATCTCCTACACCCTCCTCCTCGGTGGCATCCTCTACATCTGTCTCGGTCCCGAATTGCGGAAGCCCGAGCGGACCGAGGCGGAGAAAGTGGCACACGGCAAGTATCTCGTTTCGCTCGGCGGCTGTGCCGACTGCCACACGCCGAAGATCATGACCGACAGGGGCCTCGTGAATGACGAGAGCCGCGCCTTCGCCGGTCATCCGGAAGACATGGAACTGCCCAACCCTGCCCAGACCGGCGGGCCATGGGGTGCCGCCACCGTTGGCATGACCGCGTGGAGCGGCCCTTGGGGCATCAGCTATGCCTCGAATCTGACTCCGGATCCCGCCACCGGCCTGTGGTCGGAGGATGTCTTCATCTCCGCGATGAAGACCGGCAAGAGCCGTGGCATCGGCCGCGCGATCCTCCCGCCGATGCCATGGGAAGCCCTCGGCAAGGCGAGCGACGAGGATCTGAAAGCGATCTATGCGTATCTGAAAACGCTGCCGCCGGTCTTCAATCAGGTGCCCGACCCGGTAGCGCCCGTGGAATACGAGGTGCAGACCGCCGGGCGTTGATCGCGGTTTTCCCTTGTGACGCGGCCTTACCCCGGTGAGAAGAACTCCTATCTATGGGAGCCTGGGGCGATGGTAATCTTGAATCGGATGGTGCGCTCGATGCGCTCGCGGACATATGCGACGAGCTGTTTGGGCGTGTGATGGAGTTGCTCCAGCACCCCCGGGCGCACGAATACGATGACGAGGAGATCGACGAGCTCTTCGTCAGGATAGAAATGATATTCGCGCTCAGTGAAAAGGGTATGGTGAAAAGCGCTCCGGCTCCCGAAGAGCTGGAGGTTCTCTTTGATCCATACCTTCAGCGATGGGCGGAATACCAGCGGGAATCAGGCGACGAATTTCCCCATGGGAGGGAGAAGGTCATTCGGGCAAGTTTCCAGCGTTTGATGGAAATTGCGCGAGCTTACTCAGCCTGGCGGTTGTGAAGGAAGGATGCCGCAGGTCGCGGTATCGTCATGCATTTCCCTCCAGCGCATGCTCGTTCGCATCGCGGATGAGTTCCTCCTCGTGCCGCTTCAGCGCTTCCTTCGTGTAGATCCGCGCGCGGATGTCCTCGAAGAGACAGTAGACGCAGGGCACCAGCAGCAGGGTGTTGAAGAGGTTGATCAAGCCGCCGAAGGCAAGGCTCACCGCCATCGGGATCAGGAACTTCGCCTGCACGCTGGTCTCCGTGATCATCGGCAGCAGGCCGATGAAGCTGGTGACGGAGGTCAGGAAGATCGGCGTGAAGCGCGCCTTGCCGCCACGGTGCACCGCCTCCTTCACAGTGTGCCCTTCGCGTCGGTAGCGGTTCATGAACTCGACCAACACCAGGCTCTCGTTGATCACCACGCCCGCGAGCGCGATCACGCCGATGATGCTCATGACGCTGAAGTTCATCTGGAACATGATGTGCCCGATGACCGCCCCGATCATGCCGAAGGGGATCACGCACATCACGATGAGCGGCTGGGTGTAGCTCCGCAGCGGCAGCGCCAGCACCATGAAGATGCCGAAGAGTGCCAGCACGAAGCCCTTCGAGAGATCCGAGACGCTCTCGCGCTGGTCCTTCTGCTCGCCCTGGAAGCCCCACATCACGCTCGGGAATTTGCTGTGCATCGCGGGGAAGAGATCCGTCTTCATCCACTCCACCACCTCGTTCGCGTTCGCGTTCGGGTTGGTGCGGTCGATGTCCGCGGTCACGCTGATCGAGCGGAAGCGGTTCGCGCGGCGGATCACCGCATAGCCGCGGCCCTCCTCGGCATTCGCGACTTCACCGAAGGGGATCTCCTCGCCCTCCTGGGTGCGGATCCGCATGTCCGAGAGATTCTGCAAGCTACGGCGTTCCTCGTAGGGATAGCGCACGTAGACGCGCACCTCGTCGCGCCCGCGTTGCAGGCGCTGCACTTCCTCGCCGTAGAATGCCTGCCGCACCTGCCGCGCGATCGTGTCGAGCCGCAGGCCCAGTGCCTCGCCGGTCTGGGTTACGCCCAGCTTCACCTCGCGCTTGCCGTCCAGATTGCTATCGCCGATGTCGATGATCCCGTTCCGGGTCGCGAGCTGTTCCTTCACGAACTCCGCGGCCTCATCGAGCTCCTCCATGTCCGGCCCGGTGAGCTCGAGGTCCACCGCATTTCCTCCGGCGGAGGTTTGGAGCTGGAAGGAAAGCTCCACCGCGCCGGGGATCGCGCCGACCCGCTTGCGCCAGTCCGCGATGATCGCGTCCGCGAGCAGTTCCGGCTTATTGCGGGAATCCGCGCCTTGGAGCTCCACCGTGACTTCGCCCACGTTCACGCCTTTGGAAGCGGAGAAGCTCAGGCCCGGCGTGTAGGGCTGCGAGCCCACGCTGGAGAGCGCGTGCTTGATGATCGGGCGGCCCTTCTCGTCCTGCACCTCGCGCTGGATCGCCAGCGCGGCTTCCTCGATCTTGCGGATCGCGGCCTCTGTCACCTCCACCGGCACACCGTTCGGCAGGGTCAGCTTCGCGCTGATGACCTCCGCCTCCACGCGCGGCATGAACTCGAACTTGATCAGGCGTCCGCTGCCTAACAGGCCCAGCGTGATAAAGAGGATCGCGGCGAAGGTGGCTACCGTGGCATGCCGCCACTCCACCAGCCATCTCAGCAGCGGCCCGTAGACATGCTGCACGAATAGATCGAGCGTGCCCGCGATCTTCCGCTGCAGCCGCAGGAAGCGGTTCGGGTGATTCGGGTTCACCGGCTTCAGGTGCGAAAGGTGCGCCGGCAGGATCAGGTTGGTCTCGATCAGCGAGACGATCAGCACCGGGATCACGATCCACGGGATCTGCCGCCAGATGTTCCCGCTCACCCCCTGTACGCCGAACATCGGCATGAAGGCGATCATCGTGGTAAAGACGCCGAAGGCCGCCACGCTCATCACCTCCCAGGTGCCTCGCGGTGCTGCCAGGTGCGCGGGCTCGCCTTGCTCGATGCGTTCGTTCACGCGCTCGCCCACCACGATCGCATCGTCCGTCACGATCCCCAGCACGAGGATGAAGGCGAAGAGCGAGATCATATTCAGCGAGATATCGCCGTAGGGCAGGGCCAGCAGCGCGCCCGCGAAGGCGATCGGAATCCCGAGTGCGACGTGGAAGGCCAAGGCGGGCCGCAGGAACAGGGCCAGCGCGATGTAAACGAGGATGAAGCCTTGGAAGCCATCCTCCAGCAGCAGGTCGATGCGGCCTTGGAGCAGTACGGACTCGTCGTTCCAGATCTCCAGGTTCACGCCCTTGGGCACGTGGAGCTCCTTCTCGGCCACGAAGTCGCGGACCAGTTGTGCCACTCGGAGGGTATCCTCCTCACCGGTGCGGAAGATGTTCAGGATGATCGCCGGGTGACCGTCGTAGCGGGAGTAGAGGTCCTCTTCCTTGAAGCCATCTACCACCTTGGCGATGTCGCCGAGCTTCACCACCGTGCCGTCCGGGCGCGTGACGACGGTGATCGTCTCGATCTCCGCGGCTTCGTAGCGGCGGTTCTGCGCGCGGATCAGGATCTCGCCCGCCTTCGTCCGCACCGAGCCGCCGGGCAGGTCGATCGAGGTTGCGCGCACCGCATTCGCCACCTGCTCGAAGGTCAGGCCATACTCCTTCAGCGTGTTCTCCGAGACCTCGATCGAAATCTCGTGATCGCGCACGCCGGCCAGTTCGATCTGGGTGATGCGGGCCTCATCCAGTACCGCCGAGCCCACGCGATGCTTTGCCGCGGGCCAGCCGTTTTTGAAGAAGGCCTGGAACTTCTCCCATCCGCCTTCGGGTTCGCGGCCATGCTCCTTCGCCCAGATATCGCCGGGCGGCTGGGCGCGGTAAGCAAGCAGGTCGTCGCGCACGTCTTCCGCGATCGCGCGCAGGGTTCGTTCGTCGGTGTCGGCGGTCACGGCCAGGCTCATCACCTGGTGCTTCAGCAGCACGTCCGCGATGATCGGCTTCTCGACGCTTTCGGCGAAGTTCTGGATCGCATCGACGCGGCTCTTGACGTCGTTCAGCACCTTGCGCGTGTCCTTCCCCGACGCGACTTCCACCACGACCACACCCACGCCCTCGGCGCTGGTGGAAGTGAGCCTCTCGATGCCGTCGAGATCCTGGATGGCTTCCTCCACCGGGACGCAGACACCCTTCTCCACTTCCTCGGGAGTGGCGTTCGGGTAGGGGGTATTGACCGTGATGAAGTTCGCGGAGATCTCCGGGAAGATCTCTTTCTTCAAACGGATCCACGTGACCAGTCCGCCCGCGAAGAGCGCGATCATCAGGAAGTTCGCGGCGACCTTGTTCCGCGCCCAGAATTCGATGAGTCCCTTCATTTCTCGACCGGCTTGCCGTCCTTGGAGACGACATTCACTTCCATCCCTTCGATCACCGCGGTGAGCGCGGTCACGCAAAGCTGTTCACCGTCCTTGATGCCCTCGGAGACGAGTACGTCGTCGCTCTCGGTGCGCACCACCTTCACCTGGCGGGTGGTCACGGTGTGGCCATCGCCCACGATCATCACCAGATCGCTCTTCACGAAGGCGCGGCGCGGGACCCGCACCACCTTTTCGATGGTCAGGCCCTCGATCTCGGTGTGAACGAACTGCCCGGGCAGGGGCGCATCCGGTGGCGTACCGTCGATGCGGGCCACCACCATGATCGAGCGGTTCGCGCGCTGGATCTCGCCCTCGGTTCGATCGACCACGGCTTTCCAGGTCCTGTCTTGTCCGCCGGTTTCCTTCAGGATGATTTCCTGTCCCTTCAGGTCGAAGAAGGCGGAATCCTGACGCGGCACCGGCAGCCGGACTTCGAGCGTCTTGGTCGCGTAGAACTCGGCCAGCGCGCCTGCCTTCGCCACCCGCGTGCCGAGATCGACGAGCTTCTGGCGGATACGGCCATCGTAGGGCGCGCGCAGCTTGGTGCGCTCCAGATCCCGCATCGCGCGATCCACCGCCGCCTGCATCGCCTCGGCCTTCGCACGGGCCGCCGCCAGTTGCGGGATGCGGCGCACGAGATCGTTCGGCGTCTGCCCGGGACGGGCGATCCGCTCCCAATCGCGCTCGGCCTGCTCTGCTTTCATCTCCTCCTGCACTACCTGCAGCTTGGCATCCGCCAGCGAGGATTCGGCCTGTGCCAGCGCCGCCTTGTAGTCGGAGGGATCGATCTCCAGCAGCACGTCGCCTTCCTTGAAATTGCCTCCTGCCTCGTAGTCCGGGGAGACCGCGATCACCGTGCCTTCCACCTCGGCTGCGGCCCGTGTCACCGTGGCGGGTTCCACCGTCCCCTGCGCGGGGATCATCACCTTCAGATCCTGCGTCCGCGCCGTGATCGTCTCCACCTCCGGGATCGGCTTCGGCGGCACCGTCTGCTCCGGCGTCTTCTTCAAACTCATCAGGCCGCCAGCGATGACGAGACCGACAACAACGATCAAAATAGCCAGAGCAATCTGGACGACGCGTTTCATGGAAGTGGACGGAGGAGAAATCAGGGACCGCGCAGCACGACGTCGCCGCCGAGCGCGAGGTGAAGGTTGACGCGGTTATCGAGCAGCAGCCGGCGCACCCTCACGAGCGCGGCCGCGGCCTCGATCTGGCGGTTCTGGGCTTCGAGATAGGTCAGCACGCCACCGGTGCCGTTGCGGAATTCCTCGTTCGAGCGCAGCGCGGCATCGTCTGCGAATTCCACTGTGCGCTGCAGCTCCTGCTCCTGGCGGCGGAGATAGGTCTCGGCGACCAGCGCTTGCTCGACCTCGCCGAAGGCATCGAGCGTGACCCGTTGGAGGTTCGCGATCGCTTCCTGCTCCTTGGCATCCGCCTGTTCGATGCCGGCGCGCAGGCGACCGCCTTGGAAGATCGGTTGCGAGAGGCTGCCACCCAGTGCCCAGACACCGTTCGAGCTGCTCAGGATCTTCTCCAGTTGGTCGGTGGTGGTGCCCAGGCTGCCGGTCAGGCTGATGCTAGGGTAGAGGGCCTTGACCGATTCATCCTTGCGGCGGCCGGCGGAAGCGAGACGACGCTCCGCTTCTAACAAATCCGGGCGGCGTAGTAGCAGCTCCGATGGCAGGCCGGACGGGGGAGGGGCGGGGAGTTTCGGCAGCTTGGCCGCGGCGGCCACGTCGCCGGAGGGATAGCGGCCTAACAGAAGCTCCAATTGCCGCAGGGTCCGCTCGCGTTCGCCGCGGCGGCGTTCCAGATCCGAGCGGCTCGTGGCGAGTTCGGTTTCGCTCAGCCGCACCTGTGCGGCCGATCCTCCGTCTTCCGCGATCGCACGCTCGAAGCGCTCGCGCACCAGTGTGGAGGATTCCTCGCGGGACTTCACCGCCTTCTCGGCCAGGGTGATCTGTTCGTTGCTCTCCGCCACCGCCAGCCATGCCTTCGCCACCTGGGCGGCCAGCGAGCTGCGCAGCGCGCGGTCCGCCTGGGCTTGGGCCTCGGCATCGGCGATCGCGGCTTCCGTGCCGGCCTTCGCCTTGCCCCAGAGATCGACTTCCCACGCGGCCTGAAGCGAGACGCCGAAGCTATTGTTGGTGGAGCCGCCGCTGGCTCCGGGCAGGCCGATGAAGTTCTGCTTCTGCCGCGAGGCATTCAGTCCGGCACCGAGTGTGGGCAGGCGGTCGGCTCCGGCGATCTTCGCCACCGCGGCGGCTTGTTCCACGCGGGCGGCGGAGGCGCGCAGGCTGGGATTCGAGCGCTGGGCTTCCGCGACGAGACGCTCGAGCTGCGAGCCGCCGATCTTGCTCACCCAGTGGTGATCGATCCCGGCGCGGGCTTGTTTGGTGGCGGACCAACTGCCGGGAATATCTCCGGCTTCGCCGCTGCGTGAAGCTGGCGACTGGAGCGCACAGGCTCCTAACAATGCCGCCAACAATGGGGCGCTCGCGCGGGAGAGCTTCATATCAACTAAAGGCGGGCATGCGGATACTCCCGCCGCGCGCGCCGCGCAATAGTCTCGTGATAAAACTCAACAAAAGATGGGGCCCGCTGTTTGAAACTTGCTCCCTGAAGATCGCGCTTAACCCCATCGCAGTGTCTTCATCCGCCCGCGGCATGCCGGGGGTTTCAGTTTTATCGGATGCTGCCGTGGATAGAGACGCCTTGGAACATCGCTAGCAGACCACCTGTCCGACAAGAAACGTCGTAAGGATAAGTCGGGGATAACAATAGCCGAAGGGTGATCGAAGTGGCGCAGCGCAAGCGCCGCTTCCTCAGGCCTTCTCCAGGGTCTCGTGCACCGTGGCGACGAGTTGCTCGTCGAGATCGAGGGCCTTCGACAAGCGGCGCAGGAAGAGATGCTCGGAGGGAGTGTCCACCTCGATGGAAGTCAGGGCCGCACCGTAGATCTCGCTAGCCTCCTCCGGGCCATTCGCGAGTCCGGCGATTTCTTCCACCGTGGGCGGCTTGTTGAGGGCACTCGTCAGGCGCGCCTTCTCGGCGGCTTCCACCGGGGCGTTGTCGATCGCATCCGCCAGCGCGCTCATCTCGACGCTATCGATCGTGCCATCCGCGGCGGCCGCGGCGATCATCGCGAGCACCATCTTCATCGGAAGCTCGCCCGTGACCCTTACCTGAAAGCTCGCCCCGGCGAGATCGGGCGGGAGCGGCGGTGGAATCAAGTTGGCGGCCGGTGCTGCAGCAGGCAGCACCTGGACTTGTGCCGGTGCGGAATCCTGCTTGCTCTGCTGCCACTTCTGATAGGCGTAGTAACCCACGCCCGCGATCGCGGCCATGCCGCCCACCTTCACGGCGTTCTTCTGGATCTTCTTCCGCGCCTTGCCGTTCATCAGCATGGAGACCAGTGCTCCCGATGCCGCACCCCCCAAGGCTCCCTGTGCGCCTGAGGATCCCAGTAGCCCGCCCAGCAGGGACTTGGGATCGCTCTTTGAATTGCTCAGGCTGGAGAAAAGGGAATCGAGTGACATGATAGAATAGGATCGCGCGGAATCCCGTGATCCTAGCACGTCGCATCCCGGCAAACCGGGTGGAAAAAATCCCCCTTATTCCACCAGCTTCATCTCCTTCCCGCAGCCGCACTTGCCCGGCTTGTCGGACTCGCGCACGCACTTGCAGTCTGCCGCACAGCTGCAGACGTAGCGCTTCTTCGTCGCGGTTTCAGTCGAGGCGCAGGAGCTGAAAAGAAGAACGGGCAGGAGGATCAGAAGGATTTTCATCTCCCTGATTCCTACCTGCCCGCATTCGATATCGCAAGCTCTCGGCGTTTGTCCGCTTACAGGTCGGAGCCTGGCAGCGGGAAGGCCTTGTTGAAGGCGAAGACCTCGCTGCGGATCGCTTCGAGCGCGGCCTGGTCATCCTTCACCTCCAGCACGCGGTGGATGAAGTCGGCCACGCGTTCCACGTCGGACTCCTTCATGCCGCGGGTGGTCACGGCCGGGGTGCCGATGCGGATGCCGCTCGGCTTCATCGGGCTGCCGGTGTCGAAGGGGATGCCGTTCTTGTTCACGGTGATGCCCGCTTCATCCAGCGCATGGGAAGCGTCCGCACCGTTCAGACCCTTCGGCCGCAGGTCGACGAGCAGCAGGTGATTGTCCGTGCCGCCGGAGACGATGCGGTAGCCGTGCGAGGCGAGGCGCGCGGCCAGTGCCTGCGCGTTCTTCACCACCTGCTCGGCATAGCCGCGGAATTCCGGTTGCAGCGCCTCGCCGAAACAGACCGCCTTGGCCGCGATCACATGCATCAGCGGGCCGCCTTGGATCCCCGGGAAGACTTGGGCGTCGATCTTCTTGGCGAACTCCTGCTTGCACAGGATCACGCCGCCGCGCGGTCCGCGCAGGGACTTGTGGGTGGTGGTCGTCACGAAGTCCGCGTGCGGCACCGGGTTCGGGTGCACCCCGGCGGCGACGAGGCCGGCGATGTGGGCCATGTCCACGAAGAGATAGGCACCCACTTCCTTGGCGATCTTCGCCAGGCGCTCGAAATCGATCTCGCGCGGGTAGGCGGAGGCACCGGCGGTGATCAGCTTCGGCTTCAGCTCGCGGGCGGTGGCTTCCAGTTCGTCGTAGTCGATCCGCTCGTCATCCTTGCTCACGCCATAGTGGGTCACCTCGTAGAAGCGGCCGGAGAAGTTCGCCTTGTGGCCGTGGGTCAGGTGCCCGCCGTGGGCCAGGTCCATGGTGAAGATCTTGTCGCCCGGCTGCAGCACCGCGAAGTACACCGCGGTATTCGCCTGCGATCCGGAGTGCGGCTGTACGTTCGCGTGCTCCGCGCCGAAGAGTTGCTTCACGCGGTCGATCGCGAGTTGCTCGATCACATCCACGTGTTCGCAGCCACCGTACCAGCGGCGGCCGGGATAGCCCTCGGCATACTTGTTCGTGAGGTGGGAGCCCTGTGCCTTCATCACCGCGGCCGAGGTGAAGTTCTCGGAGGCGATCAGCTCGATGTTGTTGCGCTGGCGGGTCTCTTCATCGCGGATCGCGGCGAAGACTTCGGTGTCTTGGTAGGTCGTGGCGGACATGGCGGGAATGGAATGGATGAGGGTCAGGCGGGGCTGCGGAGGCCGAGTTGGTTGAAGATCTCCACCGTGGCGGAGGATTGGTTGAGCGTGTAGAGGTGGATGCCCTTCACCTCGTGGTCCAGCAGGTCGGCGCACTGCGTGGTGGCGTAGTGGATCCCGATCCGGCGCACCGCGGCATCGTCACCATTGGCTCGGGACAGGGCGCGCAGGAGTTTTGCCGGGAAACGCGCCCCGGCGGCAAGCTCCGCCATGCGGTCCAGCCCGCCAAGGCTCGTCACCGGCATGATCCCGGCGAGGATCGGCACCGCGATACCCGAGAGCTCGCAGCGGTCGCGGAAGTCGTAGAAGTCCCCGTTTTCAAAGAAAAGCTGGGTGCAAATATAGTCGGCCCCGGCATCGATTTTCGCCTTGAGGTGGTCCATTTCCCGCATCCGGTTGGGCATGCCCGGGTGCCCTTCCGGGAAGCCCGCCACGCCGATCCCGAAAGAATGGCCGTGCCGCTCCGAGAAGCGGCGGATGAAGGCGACCAGATCCCTCGCGTACGGGAAATCTCCCGCGGGAATGCTGCCGCCGTTTTTCGGGGGATCGCCGCGCAGCGCGAGGATGTTCGAAACGCCGGCCTCGGCATAGCTCTCCAAGAGTTCGGTGATTTCGCCCTCGCTGTGGCCCACGCAGGTGAGGTGGGGGATGGTGTTCACCTTGGTCTCGCGCAGAAGACGCAGGACCAGCCCGTGTGTAGCCTCACGCGTGCCGCCGCCTGCCCCGTAGGTCACGCTCACGAAGGCCGGGGAGCATTGCTGTAGCTCCGTGATGGTGCGGAACAGGGTCTCCGCCGCCTGCGCGGACTTCGGCGGGAAGTACTCGAAGGAGAACTTCGGTTCGCTGCCTGAGAGTAGATCGCGGATGTGCATGTAAATTGGCTTAATGGGGATCCGGGAGCGGTCGCCGTGGACTGTGATCCGGATCCTGCCCGGCCCTGCCGACCGGAAAATGAGCGGGGCGGATGCCGGTCCTGTCGAGTGTGGCGCGCGGCATGCGATCCTGCGGGCAGAAGGAGTTTCGTGCCCGCATCGTCGGGAGGCGTTTGCCGGTGGTCTTCATCGGGATTTCCGGTTCGTGGGAAAGGTGACGGGGCGGGACAAGCGGACTCATCCCGCCCCTTGGAATCGTAAATCAGACGGCGGCCAAAGCGGCGGCCCGCAGCTTGCGTGCGGCCTCCACCATGTTGATCAGCGCGGGTCTCACTTCTTCCCAGCCGCGGGTCTTCAGCCCGCAGTCGGGATTCACCCACAGATTCCCCGCCGGGATCACCGCCCCGGCCTTCTTGATCAGGCTCTCCATTTGCTCCACGCTCGGGATCCGCGGCGAGTGGATGTCATAGACTCCGGGCCCGATCTCGTTCGGATACTTGAACTCCACGAAGGCATCCAGCAGCTCCATGTTCGAGCGCGAGGTCTCAATCGTGATCACGTCCGCATCCATCCCGGCAATTGCGCCGATGATGTCGTTGAACTCCGAGTAGCACATGTGCGTGTGGATCTGCGTTTCGTCCTTCACTCCATTCGCCGTGATGCGGAAGGACTCGACGGCCCAGTCCAGGTATTCCTGCCACTGGGACTTCCGCAGTGGCAGACCTTCGCGCAGCGCCGCCTCGTCGATTTGGATCACGCGCACCCCGGCCTTTTCCAAGTCGAGCACCTCGTCCCGGATCGCCAGTGCGAGCTGCTTGCAGGAGACGGAGCGCGGTTGGTCATCGCGTACGAAGGACCAGTTCAAGATCGTGACAGGGCCGGTGAGCATGCCCTTCATCGGATTCTTCGTCACGGATTGCGCGAAGCTCGTCCACCCGACGGTCATCGGTTTCGGGCGGGTGATATCGCCGAAGAGGATCGGCGGCTTCACGCAGCGCGAGCCATACGACTGCACCCAGCCGAACTGGCTGAAGACGTAGCCTTCGAGCTGCTCGCCGAAGTACTCCACCATGTCGTTGCGCTCGAACTCGCCGTGCACCGGCATGTCGATCCCGATCTCGTCCTGCCATTCGATGCACTTGCGGGTCTCCTCCTTGAGGAAGGCATCGTATTCTGCATCGCTCAGCGCGCTCTTCTTCCACTTCGCCCGTGCGGCACGGACCTCCGCAGTCTGCGGGAAGGAGCCGATGGTAGTGGTGGGGAAGAGCGGCAGGCCCAGCTTCTCGCGCTGCACTTCCTGGCGAACCGCGAAGACCGAGTCTCGCTTGCCGTCAGCAGCAGTGATTGCCGCCACCCGGGCCTTCACCGCGGGATTGTGAATGCGCCTGCTCTCGCGGCGGCGCTTCTGGCTGGCGCGGTTCGCTTCCAGCGCGGCGCTGTCGCCGGATCCGGAGAGCAGCCCGGCCAGCGTGACGATCTCGACCAGCTTCTCGTCCGCGAAGGCGAGCCAATCCTTGATCTCCGCATCCAGCTTCTTCTCGCTCGCCAGGCTGACCGGCGAGTGGAGCAGGGAAGAGGAGGCGGAAACCCACAGCCGCGCCGCACCCAGCTTCGCCTTCGCCTGTTCCAGGATCGCGAGCGAGGCGTCGTAGTTGTTCTTCCAGATGTTCCGGCCGTCGATGACGCCCAGCGAGAGAATCTTGTCGGCCGGGAACGCATTCAGCAGGGCGTCCACCTCCGCTTCACCGCGCACCGCATCGTAGTGCAGGGCCGCGACCGGCAGGCCGAGGAAGAGCGCGAGGTTGTCGCGGAGCTCGCCGAAGTAGGTGGCCACGAGCAGCTTCGCGGAGCCTGCGGCCTTCGCGAGGCGCGCATAGCTCTCGATGAAGCATTCCTTCTGGCGCTCGCTCAGATCGAGCGCGAACACCGGCTCGTCGATCTGGATCCACTCCGCTCCTTCCGCAGCCAGCTTAGCGATCACTTCCTCATACACCGGCAGCAAGCGGTCCAGCAGTTCGAAGCGATCGAAGTCCGGATTCGCGGAATCCTGCACCTTGCCCAGCGTGAGGTAGGTCACCGGACCGACTAGCACCGGCTTCGCATTCAGGCCGAGCGCTTGGGCCTCCTTGAACTCGTCGAAGATCTTGGTGGTGGAGAGCTTGAACTGCGTGTCCGCTTTGAACTCCGGCACGATGTAATGGTAGTTCGTGTCGAACCACTTCGTCATCTCGCTGGCGAATCCGGCGCTGCCGCTGCCGCAACTGCCGCCGCAGCATTCGGAGCCGGCGGCCTTGCTATCCCGGGCGCCGCGGGCGATCGCGAAGAGCGTTTGCAGGCTCACGCTGCCGCCATCCCAGCCGAAGCGGGCGGGGACGTTCCCGAAGAGGCAGATGGCATCCAGCACCTGATCGTAGAAAGAGAAGTCGTTGCAGGGCACGAGGTCGATCCCCGCAGCCTGCTGCTTCTTCCAGTGGTGCTTGCGCAGCTCCTTGCCCACCGACTCGAGTGCCGGGGCCGGGATCTCGCCCTTCCAATAGAGCTCGGTGGCCTTCTTCAGTTCGCGCTGCTCCCCGATGCGGGGGTAGCCCAGAATGTGCGTGCGGATCTTTGACATGCTTCCACCAGCGTGCCGGAATCCCCGGTCATGCAGGTAGCTCATTGTTTTTATGCTGGTCATTCGTTTGGTGAATGATCAGGACCGGCCCATGCTCGAGCTGCGTCACCTTCGTTCCGTCGTCGCCATCGCGGAGACGGGTAGTATCTCCAAGGCGGGCAAGCGCCTGAATCTCTCCCAGCCGGCCCTCTCGCACCAGATGAAGGCCATCGAGGATTATCTCGGCGTCGAGCTCTTCCACCGGAAGAGCAATCCGCTGCGCCTGAGCCCCGCAGGCGACCGCCTGCTCACCACCGCCTACGAGGTGGAGAAGATGGTGATGCAGTGCGAGCGGGACGTGGCGCGCATCACCGATGGCAGCGCCGGTCAGCTCCGTATCGCGGTGGAATGCCACTCTTGCTTCGACTGGCTGATGCCGAGCATGGATGCCTTCCGCGAAGGCTGGCCGGAGGTGGAGATGGATCTGGTCTCGGGCTTCCAGCCGGACCCAGTGGGCCTGCTGGCGGATGACGCGGCGGACCTCGTGATCGTCTCGCAGGCACGGCCGCGCACGGGCGTGACCTATCATCCGCTCTTCCGCTACGAGGTGCTGGCCCTGCTGGCGCAGAAGCATCCCTACACGCAGAAGGAATATCTCACGGCGAAGGATTTCGCGAAGGAGACGCTGGTGACCTATCCGATCCCGGACGACCGGATCGATGTCATCCGCGAAGTACTACAACCGGCGAAGATCGAGCCGCCACGTCGCAAGACCGAACTCACGGTGGCCATTCTCCAGCTCGTCGCCAGCCATCGCGCCATCGCCGCTATGCCCGGCTGGGCGGTGCAGCCCTATCTGGAGAAGAACTACGTGGCCTCCCGCCCGATCCGGAAGTCCGGCCTCTTCGCGAATCTCTACGCCGCCACCACCACCGGGAAGGCCTCGGCCGTCTACATGCTGGAGTTCCTCGATACCATGCGCCGCATCAGCTTCTCCACGCTGAAGGGCATCGAGCCGGTGAGGTAATGCTCTCACACGAAAAAGCCATCCGGCCCTGTTCGGGCGGGATGGCTGTGGAAAGTCGTCTGCAGGAAGATTCCTCAGAAAGGGAACTCCACCTGCGGGCCCTTCGGCTTGTCCTCGCCACCGGCTTCAATCTCCTCCGCGCCTTGTCGCATGCCGGCGGCGGAGAAGCGGATGAAGCGGGACAGGGTCTGCTCGGTGGTCGGGTTGCCGGCTTCGCCACCGGACATCCGCTGCACCTTGTCGGAGTGAGCCATGGTGTGGATCATCGCTCCGGACATGAGGTGCATGCGCCACCAGATCTCATCCGCGGGCATGCCCGGCAGGGATCGCGCGAAGGCCTTTTGGAAGCGCGTGGCCATGGTGATGAAGAGGCTCTCCACCAGCGGCGGCAGCTCGCAGCCCTGCTGGCCGAACATGCGGCCCATCAGCTTGAAGAACAATTTCTCGGACAGCTCCGAGCGGCGCACCTGCGTGGTGAAGGGGCGGATGAATGCCTCCAGGATTTCCTCGATCGCCAGCGGCTTACCCGCCGAGCGGCGCTCGAGCGCATCGAGACGTGCGAGCCGCTCCTCCGTGACCGGATTGATGTAGCGGGCCATCACCACGGCGACGAGGCCTTCACGGCTTCCGAAGTGGTAGTTCACCGCGGCCACATTGGCCCCGGCCTTGTTCGTGATGTCCCGGACGGACACCCGGTCGAATCCTTCATCCGCGAACAGCATTTCTGCGGCTTCAATCAGCCGCTGCTTGGTCGCCACTTTCGAGTCTCCAGCTACCGCGCTCATGAGTGCAACCTTGATTCAAGCACCCCACCTGTCAAACGAACGATTTAACCCGGGATGAGGGGGATTACGCAAGTCGCTGCGGAAGCGTGAATTGCGAGCTTGTGAAAATTTTCACAAGCTCGGTTTGTATTATTTAAACGATCTGCAATGGTAAATGGCATGGCTAGCCGGGTTCTCATCATTGGCGGAGGATTTGCAGGTTTGGAATGCGCCCGCACCCTGGCGGGTGACGAACGGTTCGAGGTGACCTTGGTGGATCGCACCAATCACCACCTCTTCCAGCCGCTGCTCTACCAAGTGGCCACCGCCTCCCTCGCGGCACCGGATATCGCCCGCTCGATCCGCCAGATCCTGGAGGATGCCAAGAACGTGACGGTGCTGATGGACGAGATCGTGGCGATCGACACCGCCGCGAATTTCGCGACGGGCGCTTCGGCCACGCGCTATGATTTCGACTACATGCTGCTGGCCGCTGGAGCCCGCACCTCGTTCTTCGGGAAGACGGAGTGGGCGGAGCACACGCTCTCGCTGAAATCGCTGGCAGACGCCCAAGGCGTGCGCCGCACCGTGCTCTCGAATCTGGAGCGCGCGGAACTCACCACCGATCAGTCCGAGCGTCGCCGGCTGATGACGGTGGCGATCGTCGGCGGCGGCCCCACCGGGGTGGAGTTGGCCGGTGCCTTCTCGGATCTGGTGCACCGCTCGCTGCGTACGAATTTCCGCCGCATCGATACCTCGAAGCTGCGCATCATCCTGATCGAGGGCTCGGCGCGGATTCTCGAAGCCTTCGATGAAGACCAGAGCGAATACACCCGCCAGCGCCTGAAGACGCTGGGTGTGGAAGTCTGGACCGGCATGCGCGTGGACGATGTGAAGAAGCACATGCTCCACTTCACCGATGGCAGCTCGCTGGAGAGCGAGGCGATCATCTGGGCCGCGGGTGTGGAGGCGCAGCCGCTCACCGCCATGCTCGGCGTGCCGCTGGCGGATCGCGCGGGCCGTGTAACGCCGAATGGTGATCTCTCGCTGCCGGGCCTCCCTCATGTCTTCGTCGCTGGGGATCTGGTGCGGATGAAGGATGCGAACGATGTCGCGGTGCCGGGACTCGCTCCCGCCGCCACGCAGATGGGCCGGCATGTCGCGAAGCTCCTGAAGGAAGAGAAGCGCCTCGAGAGCGGTCGCTTCGCCGCGCAGAAGCTCGAGCTGCGGGCCCAGTTCCGCTATCTCGACAAGGGCTTCATGGCGATCATCGGGAAGAACCACGCGGTGGTGAAGGCCGGGAAGATCAAGATGCAAGGTCTGCTCGCGTGGTTCGCCTGGCTCTTCATCCATATCGCCTTCCTCATCGGTTTCCGGAACCGTTTGTCGGTGCTGTTAGGCTGGGCCTTCGCCTACATCCGCGACAACCCGGAAGCACGCATCATCGTGAACCCGCCCGGCACGAAGCCACAGTGGTGAGGATGCTGCGTCTCTGCGGGATACTCACTCTTTAGAGTGGGGGCTGAAGTCGTTCGTCTCATCTTCGCCCGATTTGTATTTCGCGGGGTCCATCGGTGGAGCCTAATAAATCGGGGGCGACGGGAAATCTACCCATAAGGGAGAGTTGTCGAGGGAGGCCGGAGGTCCTACCCGCTTGTCATGGCCACGCCCCGAATTCAAATCCTTCTCTCACATCCCAACTACTCCAACTCTCGCGCCAACCGAGCATTGGTTGAGATGGCATCCCGATTGGATGGAGTTGAGGTAACGCACTTGGAAGACCTGTATCCGGATGGTGGAATCGATTGTGATGCCGAGGTCGCTCGATTGGTTCTTGCCGATCTTTTGGTCCTGCAATTTCCGATGCAATGGTACTCCACGCCTCCCGCGCTGAAAGCATGGCAGGATCGCGTCCTTACACGCATGTTCTATATCAATCCCGACACGGAAGGGGCGAAGCTTGCGGGCCGTCCGCTCATGGTAGCAGCGACGCTGGGTAACCGATCGTCCGCCTACACGGCGGAGGGAGTGAACTTGTTTTCGGCAGCGGATCTACTCAAGCCTCTTCAATCCACTGCAAATCGCTGCGGCCTATCCTGGCAGGAACCATTTCTAGTTTATGAGGCCCGTCATGCAACGGATGAGGCTCTGGCGTCAGCAGCCAGAAGCTATCTCGATCGGCTGATTTCAACGTCGCTATCGTCCGCAATTCCCGCCTAGAGGGCTTGCCGAAGTGTGCTGCAAGGCCTTTTCGGTCGATGGAGCTGTCTTGCGTAATATCTTCAGAGAACGTGCCTCTAGCGGCATTTTCCTGAGATTTAGGGGTGTCCCGGATCTTCGGCTACTTCATACGATTGCTTCTCAAGGAATCGGCGATCCCAAAATCGGCGATCCCAAATCGAAGCCATCCTTGCTTGACACGTAGGTGAACGAATTACACCGGCGGTCGAACGCTTTTGGGAGCTGAACTCCTGCCGCTCCGCGCTTGCTTCCCCCCCGATCTCGGCTTTTCTCCGCTTATGGACTTGGAAGCCCTGAAGATCGCGCTCGCCGCATCTCCCGACAATATCCCGCTGCTGATGATGGTGGGGAAGCTGCATGAAGACCGCTTCGAGCTGGCGGATGCACGCTCCTGCTTCGATCGCGTGGTGGTGCTTCAGCCGGATCACGGCGAGGCGCTGGTCGGGATCGCCCGCCTGCTCGACATGGCCGGGGAAAGCTCGGAGGCCGCGGTGCGTCTGGAATCGCTCTGCGCCCGCCAGCCGAAGCTCGCTTCCGCATGGATGCTGCGTGCGCGCATCGCCTTCGATGAAGGGGACGCGATGGCCGCCCGCTCCTACTACGACACCGCGGTGGATCTCGATCGCGCCCAAGCGGACGATGAATTCCTGCAATCGATCCTCAAGGCCGGCGGCAACAAGCGCGTGGCGATGACTTCCTCCGGCACTTTCCACGAGGAAGAAGACGAGGACGATGGCAACCCCTTTGACGGCATGGATGCCGTGACCGCCCGCGATCTCGATCTGGAATTCCGCGTCCGCGCCGACCTCAAGTTCGAGGACATCGGCGGCATGGAGAAGGTGAAGGATGACATCCGGATGAAGATCATCCATCCGCTGAAGAATCCCGAACTCTTCGCCGCCTATGGCAAGAAGCCCGGCGGCGGCGTGCTGCTCTACGGCCCGCCCGGCTGCGGCAAGACCCTGATGGCGCGTGCGACGGCAGGGGAGATCAATGCCTCCTTCTTCTCCGTGGGCCTGCACCAGGTGCTGGACATGTACATCGGCGAGTCCGAGCAGAAGCTGCACAAGATCTTCGAACTGGCGCGCAAGTCCGCACCCGCCGTGCTCTTCTTCGATGAGACGGATGCGCTCGCTGCCGATCGCCGGGACATGCGGCAATCCGCCGGTCGCAATCTCATCAATCAATTCCTCAGCGAACTCGACGGCGCTCAAGCGGCGAATGACGGCCTGCTGATCCTGGGCGCGACGAATGCTCCTTGGCATCTCGACGGCGCCTTCCTGCGTCCCGGCCGTTTCGATCGCATCATCTTCGTGCCGCCGCCGGATGTCGGTGCCCGCGAAGAGATCGCGAAGATCCATGCAAAGGGCAAGCCGCTGGTGGACTTCGATCCCGCGGACATCGCGAAGCGCACCGATGGCTTCTCCGGCGCGGACCTGCGCGCGGTCTTCGACCAAGCCACCGAGCTGGCGCTCACGGAAGCCATGAAGAAGGGCAGCGTGGTACCCGTCAGCGGCAAGATGCTGGCAAAGGCGAGCAAGGAGGTGAAGCCCTCCACACGCAAATGGTTCGAGAGTGCGAAGAACCACGCGCTCTATGCGAATCAGAGCGGCTTCTACGATGATGTGCTGGTCTACCTCGGACTGAAGAAAGCATGAGCTCGCCCTTTGCCCGCGCCCAGATGCTCCGCCAGCACCGCCGCCACGAGGAAGCGGTGGCGATGCTGCACGCGCATCTCGCCCATCATCCGGATGATGCTTCCGCCCACATCGAGCTGGCGCTGAACCGCATCGAGATGCAGGGCTCGAAGGCCATGGCGCTGGAGGACGCTCGCAAGGCCACCGGTCTCTCGCCGAACGATCCATTCCCGCTCGCCCTGCAGGCGAACATCCTTTGCCAGCTCGATCGCGAGAAGGAAGCGCTGATCATGGCTGAGGCCGCCATCGCCATGGATCCGGAGGACGTCTACTCGTGGAATGCGAAGACGCTCGCGCTCTGCGGCCTGAGCCGCTGGAAGGAGGCGGAGGAATCCGCACGCCAAGCGCTGGAGCTCGATCCCGATGACGAGAGTGCCTCGAACCTGATGGCGCACGTCTTCCGCCTGCAGAACAAGCTGGATGAATCCCAACAGGAATCGCGGCGTCGTCTCGCCCGGGATCCGGACAATGCCTTCTCCTTCGCGAATTCCGGCTGGGCCGCCTTGCAGCGCGGCCAGGTGCAGGAGGCCGAACAGATGTTCAAGGAAGCGCTGCGGCTGCAGCCGGACCTGAAGTTCGCGAAGGACGGGCTGAAGGAATCCTACCGCGCCCGCTCCGCCTTCTATCGTCTCTTCCTGCGCTGGGCCTTCTTCATGCAGCGCTTCAGCGACAAGTACCAGATGCTGATCGTCATCGGCGTGGTCTTCGGCTTCCGCATCGTGCGGGGCATCGCCGCGGCGGTTCATCCGCTGCTCGCGCTGGTGGTGATGTTCGTCTACTACATGTTCCTCTTCGGGACCTGGCTCTCCTCGGGGATCGCGAATTTCCTGATCCTGAAGGATCCCGTAGCCCGTCTTTCCTTGGACCGCTCGGAGAAGGTGGAGGGCGTGGCGATCGGCATCCTGTTCTTCGGTGGTCTGCTCACGCTGGCAGGTGGGGCGATCACCGAGTTCCTGCCGGTGGCCGTGGCCGGTGGCACCATGATGGTCGCCGCGATCCCCGCCTCGATGGTATTCACCAATGAATCGGTGAAGGGCCGCTTCGTCTTCGGCTCCTGCATGGCCGCGGTGCTGGTGCTCGGCGGCGTCGTGACCGCTGACATGGCCGCGAATCCCAGTCTCGATCTGGGGGAGGGGAAATCCGGCCCCGCCTTCAGCCTCGTGCTGGTCATCGCGATGATCACCACCTGGCTCGGCATGGTGCCCTCCCTGCGCAGGGCCAATCCGGAGTAGGAACTACGACAAGTATCGTAGATAGGAGCCCGTCATCGTGGCGGAAGGGCTCTCGTCCTTCCGGCTGGGGACATCCGCGGGCAAGAACCCCATGTCGATCATAAGGGAGAAGCCGAGTCGCCCGAAGCACTGGAGGGCTTTCGCCGCCATGGCAGAACATGCCTCGAGATGCGAAGACGGCTTTCCCCGCCCCGGAGGGGCATCGGAACTTAGCCGGTCGGCAAGCGAAGCGCAGCCACCGGTGGGGTGTTCGAGTGCTTGGCGTCCCGGAGGGCCGCCGGAACTGTCGTTTCTACCAGAGATGTTCCGGATTGTAGGGAACAGCGCATTTCTCCAAGAGCCACGCGAATCGCTTCTGACCGATCTCCTCATGCACCCATCGGGAAGAGGCGACCTTGATGTCACGCAGGACCGCCGCCAATGCGTGGGTTGCCCGGAGGCCTAATAAGAGATGCACGTGATCCGCCACACCTCCTACTGCAATCGGTACCACATCGATGGAGCGGGCGGCGCCGCCCAAGAATGAGTGAAAGCGGTCTCTCCATTTTGCATCGATCCATGGTTCACGGTCCTTCGTGCTGAAGACCACATAATAAGTCAGTGCAAGGTGGGTGGAGCGTATGGGTGAGGTCTAACAGATTGATGGCTGCGCGGTCATCTTGAAGCAGGGCTTTTGATGAGGGGCGCATTTCCTGCGGCCCTCCGGGACGCCAATCGTTAGGCGGGCTTGGCCGGTGGCTGCGCTGCGCTTGCCGACCGGCTAAGTTCCGATGCCCCTCCAGGGCGGGGAGCGGGGGGTGTAGCGGAAGCACTTCGTGGTTCCGGCGGGGCGGATGAGCCCGGAGATGGCATGGAGTTCTCGTTCGATGACTCCCCCAGCCGGAATGACGAAGTCATTCCGCTGCGATAGACCTCACTCCGGATCCGAATCCTTCGCCGTCGGCAGCTTCGCCACTTCGTCCAGCAGGTTCACGATCTCCACCCCGCGCTCGGCGGAGCCATCGTGGCGGAAACTCAGCACCGGCATGGACTTCAGCACCACCCGCTTGGAGATCTTCTTCTGGATGCTGCCGTGGTCGTGGTTGAGCTTGTCCAGCACGTTGTCCACGCGGCCGCCCAGCACGCTGATCCACACCTTTGCCTCCTTGATGTCCTGCGTGGTCTCCACCGCGCTCACCGTCACCAGCGCACCGTGCCACTCGTAATCCTTCTGGATCACGGTGCCGATCTCGCGCTTGAGAAGCTCGTTAACTCGATCGATTCGATGGCTCATGGGAGACAGAAGAGCAGAAGACTCAAGACGCAAGACCTGAAGACACAAGAGTGGAAAACAACCGGTGAGGCGACCGTCGACCGGAAGCTTCAGGTCTTGTGTCCTGAGTCTTCCAGTCTTCCGTCTCTGCCTTTTTACAGCGTCTGCGGGATCTTCTCGAGCGTGTAGCACTCGATGATATCGCCTTCCTGGTATTCGTTGAATTCCCCGAGGCGGATACCGCACTCCATGCCCGACTTGACCTCTTCCACTTCGTCCTGGAAGCGGCGGAGCGTGGACATCTTGCCGTCGAAGACCGGCACCCCGCCGCGGAGGACGCGGGCGTGGGCCTTGCGGTGGATCTTGCCATCCTTGACGAAGGAACCGGCGGCGCGGCCCTTGGACTTGGAGAGCTTGAAGATCATGCGCACCTCGGCGTGGCCGATGATGTTCTCGCGGGTGAGCGGCTCGAGCATGCCGAGCATCGCCTCGCGCACCTGGTCGATCAGTTCGTAGACGATCGAGTAGAGCTTCACCTGCACACCCTCGGACTTCACCGCCTTCACGGCGTTGGCTTCCACCTTGGTGTTGAAGCCCAGCACCACGGCATCCGCGGAGCTGGCCATCTGCACGTCGCCTTCCGTGATCGGACCGGCACCGCCGATGATGACCTGGGCGGTGACCTTGTCGGATTGGATGTCGCCGATCGCCTTCTTGATCGCTTCGACCGAACCCTGCACGTCGCACTTCAGCACGAGCTTCAGCACGGCCTTGCCGGTGCCTTCGATCACGTTCGAGAAGAGATCCTCCATGCGGCTCTTCTGCGTCATCTTCAGGCGCGAGTTGCGCAGGTCGAGCTGGCGTTCGTCGGCGAGCTTCTGGGCGGCGCGGACATTGTCCATCTCCACCAGTTCGTCACCCACGTTCGGCATTTCGTCGAAGCCGATGACTTCCACCGGAGTGCCGGGCTTGGCTTCCTTGATCTGTTCGCCGCGGTCGTTGATGAGCGACTTCACCTTGCCCGCGAAGGGGCCGCAGATGAAAGGCGTGCCCACCTTGAGCGTGCCGGTCTCGACGATCACCGAAGCGGTGGCGCCGCGGCCGGGCTGCACCCGGGCCTCGATGATGGCGGCCCGGGCATTGCCCTTCGGGTTCGCCTTCAGTTCGAGCACCTCGGCCTGCAGGGCCAGAAGTTCCAGCAGGTCCGGGATGCCGGCACCGGTCAGGGCGGAGATCTCCACGAACTCGACGTCGCCGCCGAAGTCCACGGTCTGCAGGCCCTTCTCCGCGAGCTGCGTCTTCACGCGCATCGAGTTGGCGGTCGGCAGGTCGATCTTGTTGATCGCCACGATGATCGTCTTCTTCGCCTTCTTGGCGTGTTCGATCGCCTCCAGCGTCTGCGGCATGATGCCGTCATTCGCGGCGACCACGAGCACCACGATGTCCGTGATGTCCGCGCCGCGGGCACGCATGTCCGAGAAGATCGCGTGGCCCGGGGTATCGATGAAAGTGATCGGCTTGCCCTCGTGCTCCACCTTGTAGGCGGCCACGTGCTGGGTGATGCCACCGGCCTCGCCGGCCGTGATCTTGGTCTTGCGGATGTAGTCGAGCAGGGAGGTCTTCCCGTGGTCGACGTGACCCATGATCGTGATGATCGGCGGGCGCAGCTGGAGCAGGTCCTCCGGCTCGTCGAGCGGAGCTTCCGGTTCCACCACCACTTCCTCCACCTTGTGCACGCCACCGCCCTTTTCGCGCTTCTCGCGCTCGAAGGTGAAGCCGTGCATCTCACAGACCTTCACCGCCACTTCCGGCTCGATGGCCTGATGCGGGGCGACGAAAACCTGCAGCTTGATCAGGTCGGCCAGCAGGCGGAAGGGCTTCAGTCCCATGCGCGTGGCCAGCTCGCTGACGATGATCGGCGGCTTGATGCTGATGACGTTGCCGCTGTCTTCCGCGGCGGCCTCGCTGGCAGCCGGCACCTCGACCGGAGCCGGGGTGGGGGAGACGGACTCGGCCGGCGGCGGCGGGGTCGCGGGGACCTCGGCCTTCGGCTCCTCGTCTTCCAGGATCTTGGAGATCGTGGGCAGCACGGCCTTGCCGGACTGCTCGGTCTTGCGCACGCCGGACTTCTTCTTCTTGCCCTCATCGCTGAAGAGGTCGAGAGCGCCGTCCTTCTTCTTCTGCAACTCGCTCGGCGGGGGCGGTGCGGACTCCGCGGCTTGGGCCGCCCGTTGCCGGTCACGGCGCGAGGCGGACTTCGGTTGCTCGATCAGGTCGAGAACCTTGCGTTTCGGCGGAGTACTGTCGCTGCTGTCTTTAGCCATCAGGCGGATATAATGCGGTCGTTGCGGAGCAGACGGTTTGGATCAGCTCCGGGGAGGTAAAGATGGATGATGTGTCAAGCGGAGGCAGCATTGCCACGCGCCCGAGCGAGGATATCGAGCGCCCGTTCTTCGGACACGCCCAGTTCCTCCATGATGTATTCGGCGTCCATGTCGGCCACCATGTCGGTGCTGGTGCCGCCGGCGCGGAAAAGCTTGTCGGCCAGCTCGTCTTCCAAGCCGAGAAGCTCGCCCACCGAGTGCGCGGCACCGGCGATCTTCTTCTCGAATTGCTCGAGCTTGCTCTCGTCCTTGCGGACCTGCACGTCCCAGCCCATCAGGCGGGAGGACAGGCGGGCGTTCTGGCCGCGGCGGCCGATCGCCTTGCTCAGGTCTTCTTCCTCCACGGTCACGTGGAGCACGCGGTTCTCCGTATCCACCGTGATGGTGCGCAGCACGGCGGGCTTGAGCGCCTCGCGGACGAATTCCTCCGGATTGTCGCTCCAGCGGATGATGTCGACCTTCTCGTTGTTGAGCTCGCGGACGATGTTCTTCACGCGTGCACCGCGCAGGCCCACGCAGGCGCCCACCGGGTCCACCTTGTCGTCGGTGCTCCACACGGCCACCTTGGTGCGGTAGCCGGCTTCACGCGCGATCCCGCGGATCTCCACGGTGCGGTCGGAAATCTCGTTTACCTCGGCTTCGAAGAGACGGCGCACGAAGTTCGGGTGGCTGCGGGAAAGGATGATCTCCGGGCCGCGGCCTTCGTTTTCCACCGCCACCACGTAGGCGCGGATGCGGTCGCCGATGTTGTACTCCTCGGTCTGCACGCGCTCGCGGCTCGGCATCACGCCCTCGAACTTGCCGAGGTCGACGAGCACGTCGCTGCGATCGAAGCGGCGGACGGTGCCGGAGACGATGTCCCCCGCGCGGTCCTTGAACTCCTCGTAAATCATCTCCTTCTCCGCCTGGCGGAGGCGCTGCATCATCGTCTGCTTGGCAGTCTGCACGGCGATGCGGCCGAAGTCCTTCGGAGTCACGTTGAACTCCATCGTCTCGCCCGGCTGCACGGAGGGATTCTTCTTCGAGGCAGTGGAGAGGACCACTTGGTTGAACTTGTCGTTCTGCTCGCCATCCTCGACCACGGTGAGCACCGCGAAGATGCGGGTCTCGCCCTTCTTGGTATTCACATCGGCGCGCAGGGTCTCGATCGCATCGGCCCCCGGAACCATCTTGCGATAGGCTGAAATGAAAGCGTACTCGAGCGCGGCAACGACCTTGTCCCGGTCGATGCCTTTTTCTTTCTCGTAGTAATCGATGAGTGCGACGATGTCGTTGGTCATGGCGGGCAGTGCGGCGCGTAGCGCTCCGTATGTCCAGAGACGCAAAAGAGCGGGTTTTTCGACCCACTCCTTCGTGTCGGAAGATTGATCGGCGGGGGGATACGCCGGAATACCTTGACTTGCAAGCCGAATCTCCCGCCAGCCTCAGTCCTGCAAGGCCCGCCAGCGCAAGCCCTTGAATTCCCCGGTGGTCTGCCAAGTGGCCAGGCCGAAGGGGGCGCAGCAATCGATCGGTCCCGGCCGCAGGCCCAGCGTCTTGCCGCTGGTATCAAGGTCCAGTACCGGCTCCCCATCGATCCAAGTGGCCAGCCGCTCGCCCTCCCGCCGCAGCTTCAGCCGGTACCAGCGCCCTTTCTCGAAGGCCCGGTGCCGGGTGCTCTCGTTCTCCGCGGCATCCTTCCCGTCGATCGAGGAGATTCCCACCAGCGCCCCGCCCCAGCCGCCGACCACCCAAGTCAGGGATTCCCCGGATGCCCGGGCCGGGAAGGTCAGGCCGGAAAAGAAGTCGCTGCCATCGATTCGCCGCGCCTCCCACTCCACCTCGAAGGGTAGGGTCACCGGCGCCCCCTTCCAGCGGATCGCGCTCAGGCTCTCGCCCCACTGGATCCGCAGAATCCCCGGTTCCGGCTGGCTGAGCTCCCCGCCCATCACGTGTTCCCAATGATCTTCCAGCGGCTGCGACGCCGGCTCCGCCTCCGGAGCAGGGGAGGGGCCCGCGATCGCCACCGGCTTCTCCCGGCAGGAGCCCCCGCATCCCGCGGCCAATGCCACACCCATCCACTCGCGCCGCTTCATGGCCGGAGCTTAGGATGCTCACTGCAGCTCATGCAGACAAAATCGTCCACCCAGGGATTTAGTAGTCCGGATAATGAGGCTGCTGATTACGATTGCGTCGCTGCTGGTTCTCGCCCTTTTGATCTACTTGGGGACCTTCGCCGCGGGCCGGCAGACCGGAACGACCGGCGATACGAATTCGTCGGCGGAGAGGCGCAGCGGGCCGGGACCGGGATCCGCGGCAGGTTTGTCGGGCAAGTCAGGTCCGCGTGCCGAGCGGGAGGCTGCTGACGGAGCCCCGGACTTCACGGAGCTGCAGAACGTGGTGCGCACAATGAAAGACTACCCCACGGGTTTCGATGGTCACACCACCGCCACCCTTCAGCCGGGGCAATCTGTCCTCACGGGAGGCTATCTTGATGGAGAGGGAGCTTGGATCTTCGTGCTGATGACGCCACTGAGGCGCGCACCATCGGATGCTACCTCACTGGAGATTCGCACCGCGAAGTTCGCGCTCGATACCAATGAAATGCGTCACACCGGCTTGGACCGCCTCGTCGCCGGTCGGGCCCGGGAGGAGAAGGAAGCCGGGATCTGGGGCTTGGATACTCCTGAAGCGCTTCTCTCATTGCTCCACGAGGAATCGGTCGGATCCTCCAGAATACTGATGGAGCCCGCGCGGGAAGGCAGCGTGGAGCTCACTACCGCTGCCGGCACGGACTCGGTCGGAATCATTGTGATGCCGCAGGAAAACGGCGGATTCGAGATCGAGAGCATTTGGCGGCACCGTTTCGCAGGCGCAGCAAGAAAGCGGCCAGTGGCCCCTGGAAACTGAGCTTCCCCGTGATCGTGCTTCCTCCGGCCGGGGCAGGCGGGAAGCAGAACTTGCGGGAGAGACCCTTGCCCAACAGGCTCCGCGCCGTGATCCGTGCCCTCTTCCTCGATGCTGCCGGGACCCTGATCGAGCCCGCTGAATCGGTCGCCGCCGTCTATGCACGGCACGCCGCCGCCCACGGCATCCCGCTGGAGACCGCCGGGATCAAGGCGGCCTTCGCCGAGCTCTTCTCCAGCACCGGCGATCCTGACTGGGCGGCCCATCCGCAGGGCGATGCCGCCGAGCGCGAGTGGTGGCGGCAGCTCGTGAGCGCTACCCTGAGCCGTGCCGCAGACCGCGAACTGGATAGCGACGCCGTAGCCGCCTGCTTCGAGGCGCTTTTCGCCCACTATGCGGATCCCGTTGCCTGGCAGGTCTTCCCGGAAGTGCCGGAGATGCTCGCCTCCGCCCGCGCCGCCGGATTCCAGCTCGCCGTGGTCTCGAATTTCGACCGCCGCCTGCATGGCATCCTCGCCGGTCACGGCCTGCATTTCGATGCCGTCATCACCTCTGCCGATGCCCGCTCGCGCAAGCCGGAGCCCGCGATCTTCCAGTCTGCCCTCGCTGCCCTCGGCGTGGATGCCGCGGAAGTCCTGCACGCTGGCGACTCCGCCTCCGCCGATCTCGAAGGCGCCGCCCGGCTCGGAATCACGGCCCGCCTAGTCATGCGCCCCGGTTACGCGCTCAACGACTTCCTGCGGGAAGCCCTCGAATTGTAGGCAAAATGAACTTGCCAAACCCTGACCCCGCCTCTACCCATCGCCGCCCCGGCGGGCCGGAAACGGTCTTGGGCACGGAAGAATCAAAAAGCGAGGATAGCTCAGTCGGTAGAGCAGTTGGCTTTTAACCAATTGGTCCTGGGTTCGAATCCCAGTCCTCGTACTTCCTCCCTCCTTCGCTCCGCCTTCAGGTGCGATTTCCCCGGCGGCTCAGATTCGCTCAAGGAACTTGAACACCCGCCGCATCTTGTCGATCGGCAGCTTGGCGGGCGGATAGCGGAAATCGAAGTCGGGCCGGAGGCCGCGCTTGAGCACGGATCGCTCGCGGGTGAAGGCCTCGAAGCCCGCGCGCCCGCGGTAGCGGCCCATGCCGCTGGCACCCACTCCGCCGAAGGGCAGGCTCGTTCCCGTGATCTGGAGGATCGTGTCGTTGAAGCACAGGCTGCCGGAAGAAGTCCGGGAGGCGATGTGATCCTGCGTGGTCTTGTCTCGGGTGAAGGCGTAGAGCGCCAGCGGAGACGGCATGCCGCGCACGCGCTCGAGCGCTTCATCCAGCCCGTCGCAAGGAATGACCGGTAGCACGGGCCCGAAGATCTCCTCCTCCATCGCTTTCGCCCCCGGTGGCAGATCCGTGATCAGCGTCGGCTCGATCCTCAGCGTCTCCGCATCGCTCCCTCCGCCGTAAACGATCCGTCCCTCTTTCAGATAGGAGAGCACGCGGTCGAAGTGCTGCCGGTTGACCATCCGCCCGAAATCCGTCCGGCCGAAGTTATCGAAGGCCTTGGCCAAGGCGGCCATCAGCGGCTCTAACAGACCGCGCTCCACCAGCACGTGATCCGGGGCCACGCAGGTCTGGCCCGCATTCAGATACTTGCCCCATGCGATGCGACGGGCGATCACCTCGAGCCCGGCCTCGAAACCCCCGCGCTCCGCAGCTGCAGGAAAGACCAGCGCCGGGCACTTGCCGCCGAGTTCCAAGGTCACCGGGATCAGCCTCTCGCCTGCCGTCGCCGCGATCTTGCGACCGGTCCCGGTCCCGCCGGTGAACATGATGTGATCGAATGGCTGAGCGACCAAGGCCTGCGACTCGTCCGCGCCTCCCTCCACCAAGGCGACCTCTAGTTCGTCGAAGCAATCCCCGATCAAGCTCGCCACCGCCCTGCTGGTGGCGGGCGCGTATTCGGAGGGCTTGAGCACCGCGCTGTTACCCGCGGCGATCACGCTCACTAGCGGCGTCAGCAGCAGCTGCAGCGGATAATTCCACGGTCCGATGATGAGCACCGAGCCGCAGGCATCGCGATGAAGGGAGGCCCGGCCGGGCCAAGCCATGGCGGGCACGCGACGGCGCTCGGGTTTCATCCAGCCCTTCAGATGCCGCAGCGCATGGCGGAGTTCCTGACGGATGAGATGGATCTCCGAGCTGTAGGCTTCCTCAGGTGTCTTGCCCAGATCGGCATGCAGCGCATCCAGGAGAGCGGCCTCGTGACGCTCCAGTCCATCGAGCAGGATGCGGAGCGATTGCTCGCGCTCGCCGCGGCTTCGGGGACCATGAGCGGCCAGCCAGGCTCGCTGACGTTCGGGAATGGAATGAGCCGCCATGAGTTCCCGACCATCGCCCGCTGACAGAGAATCTCTAGCAAAAATCCGGAGCCGGACCATACTCCGCCCGAAATGGTGACGAGCGCTAAGCCCCCAAAACATGTGATTGTCATCGGCGCGGGATTGGGTGGGATCTCCGCCGCCATCTCCCTCGCCCAAGCCGGCTACCGGGTGAGCATCTACGAGAAGAACGCGCAGATCGGCGGCAAGCTCAACGTGCTCCGACGGGACGGCTACACCTTCGATCTCGGTCCATCCATCCTCACCCTGCCGCACATTTTCGAGCGTCTCTTCGAAGGCTCGGGCAAGAAGATGGCAGACTACATCGCGATCCGCCCGCTACGCCCGCACTGGCGGAACTTCTTCGAGGACGGCGTCTCGATCGATCTGCATCCGGATCCCGCCGTCATGGCACGGGAAGCGGAAAAAGCCGGTGAGGATCCGGCCGCAATTGTCAGTTTCCTCGAGTATTCTTCCCGGCTCTTCGATCTGGTCGATGAGGGTTACTTCCAGAAAGGCCTCGATACGGCAAAGGAGTTCTCGGAGCACTATGGCTTCTTCCAGTTCCCCCGCTTCGACTTCTTCCGCACCATGCATGGCGGGGTGAAACGCCACTTGAAGTCGCCGAAGATGCGGGACATCTTCGACTACTTCATCAAGTACGTCGGCTCCTCCGCCTACCAGGCGCCAGCCTTCATGAATTGCCTGCCGGCGATCCAGTTCCGCTACGACCTCTGGTATGTCGATGGCGGCCTCTATGGCATCGCGGAAGGCCTCGGGAAGCTCATGGATGAGATCGGCATCGAGCTCCACCTCGGCCAGGCGGTGCGAACAATCCGGCGCGAGGGCGAGCAGGTGCAGGGCATAGTCACCGCCGATGGCAGCTTTCATCCCGCGGACATCATCGTCTCGAACATGGAGATCATCCCCGCCTACGCCGAGCTTCTCGGAGAGGATGACAGCTTCATGGAAAGCCTCGCACGATACGAGCCCGCATGCTCGGGACTAATTCTCGAGCTCGGGCTCGATACTACCTACCCGCAGCTCGCCCATCATAACTTCTTCTTCTCCGCGGATCAAAAAGCGCATTTCCGAAGCGTCTTCAAGGAACGCCGCCTGCCGGACGATCCGACCATCTATCTGGTCGCCGCCTCGCGCAGCGATCCGAGTGTGGCCCCCCCCGGCTGCGATACCCTTAAGATCCTGCCGCACATCCCCTACATCGACGACCAGCAACCGCTGACCCGCCAGGACTACGAACGCTTCAAGGAGCGGGTCCTCGACAAGCTGGAGCGCATGGGCCTGCAGGACCTGCGCCGCCACGTGGTGGTGGAGCACCTCTGGACGCCGCAGGACATCCGCGAGCAATACAACTCGAACAAGGGATCGATCTACGGCGTGGTCTCCGACCGCTTCAAGAACTTCGCTTTCAAGGCCCCGAAGCAGAGCACGAAGTATCCCAATCTCTTCTTCGTCGGCGGCTCGGTGAATCCCGGCGGCGGCATGCCCATGGTGGTGCAGTGCGGCCAGAATGTTTGCAGGAAGATCCAGGCATGGGACCGGAACTGATCATTCTCACCGCAGGTGCCGTGCAATGGGTGGCGAGCCTCCCGATGCTGCGGCGGCTGCGTGCCCCTGCGGCGGGAGCTGGCGGGCGCGGCATGATCCGGGAAGTGTCGGTGATCATCCCTGCCCGCGACGAAGCCGGCAATCTCCCGGTACTGTTAGAATCGCTCCGGCTGCAGGATCGCCAGCCGCTTGAAGTGCTCGTGGTGGATGACAACTCCACCGACGATACCGCCGCCATCGCACGCGAGGCAGGAGCACGGGTTATCAGTCCCGGCCCCCTGCCGGACTCATGGCGGGGCAAGCCATGGGCCTGCGCGCGCGGGGCGGAGGAGGCCACGGGCAAGCTGCTGCTTTTCCTGGATGCCGATTGCCGCTTCGCCCCCGGCGGCCTGGAGCAGATCCTCGCGCGCTATATGGGCGGGGCCTTCGCGGTCTGCCCCTATCACGCGGTGGAGAAGCCTCACGAGCAGCTCTCCGCCATGTTCAATCTCATCATGGTGGCGAGCACCGTGCCGACCAGTCTTGTCGGTCAATGCCTCCTGATCGACCGCGAGACTTACCAGCAAGCAGGGGGATACGCCGCAGTCAAAACGGAGATCCTGGAGAACGTGAAGTTCGCGGAGCGCATCCGGGCCTCGGGCGGCAGGACCTCCAGCATTCCGGGCAAGGGCATCCTGAATTTCCGCATGTATCCCGGCAGCATCGCGGAGCTGGTGAATGGCTGGACCAAGGGCTTCGCCGCCGGGGCCGCCGCCACGCCGGGCAGGGTGCTCTTCGGGATCTCCGCATGGATCGGCGGTCTGGTGACGGGCATCATCGCCCCCTGTGTCACGCCATGGGGCTGGCTCCTCTACGCCGCCTTCGCGCTGCAAATGATCGCGATGCTGCGGCGGGTGGGTTCCTTCTCGCCTCTCTGCGGGCTGGTCTATCCCGTGGTGCTCATCTTCTACCTCGTCGTCTTCCTGCGCTCGCTCGGACCCGCGGGGCGAAAGGCGACATGGAAAGGCCGTGAACTCCATGCTGCTTGAGCTGCCGGTGCTCTGGGTCATCGCCCTGAATTCCGCGGGCATTCCCGTCCTGCAGATGGGCCTCGCTTGGCTCTTCACGCATCTCCCCGCGGGATGGTTCGAGCGGCCGCTACAATCTCCGGCTCCCGCGCGCCGCCGAAGGTATGAGAGCCTCCTGCTGGTGAAGCGCTGGAAGGATCTGCTCCCGGATGGTGGCAGTTGGTTCCGCAGCGGCTATGCGAAGTCCCGCCTTCACAGTCGGCAGTCGGGCGACCTCCGCCGCTTCGTGACCGAGACCCGCCGCGGCGAGGTCTGCCATTGGCTGGCGCTCGCCTTCACTCCCTTGTTCTTCCTCTGGAATCCGCCCTGGGCCTGCATCGTGATCACCGTGGCCATGCTCGCGCTCAATCTGCCCTGCATCATCATCCAGCGCTACAATCGCCTCCGCTTCTCCGGCGCGCTTGCCAAACGGGGTTCACAGCAGCGCACCGGCTAGATCCGAGGTCTCGTAGGGGACGCCCAGCTTGTCGCAGATCATGTTCGAGGAAATACGGCCGCTCTCGTAGATCGTCGGCAGGCCGCTGCCGGGGTGGGTCCCGCCGCCTACCAGGTAGAGGTTCTCGTATCCGCGCATCCGATTGTGGGGCCGCAGGTAGAGCATCTGGTCCAGTGTGTGGGCGAGGTTGAAGGTCGCGCCCATGAAGACATCCATCTCGTCGCGCCAGGATTCCGGCGTGATCATCCTCTCCGCCACGATGTGGCGCCGCAGGTCCTTGAGCGCCGTGCGCTGCTCGATCCGCTCCAGCACCTTCTCGCGATACGCCGGGGCGAGACGCGCCCAGTCCACACCGTGCCTCGTATTGATCGTGGGCACCAGGATGTAGATCCCCGACTTCCCCTCCGGTGCCACCAGCGGATCGGTCACCCCGGAGTTCCGGATGTAGATCGACATGTCCTCCGAGATCTCCTTCTCGCCTTGGATCTCCTCCACGTTGCGCCGGTAGTCGTTTGCGAAGAGGATGTGGTGGTGCGGCTGCTCCGGGTAGATCTTGTCGAGCGCCAGGTAAAGCATGAAGGTCGAGCAGGAGAACTTCTTCCGCTTCATCTCATCCTCCGTTTGCGTTCGCTCGCCCATCAGCGTCGTCACCGCATGGGCGTAGTCGGCATTCATGATTGCGTGGTCGCACTCGGCGATCTCGCCATCCTCCAGCTCCAGTCCGGTGACCCGCTTGCCGCTGAAGCGCACGCTCTTCACCGGGCTGCCCAGGCGCAGCTTGCCGCCATGCTCGCCGAAGACCTTCGCCATCGCATCCGAGATCCGACACAGCCCGCCCTGCACGTGATAGATGCCGAACTTGTATTCGGTGTAGGAGAGAATGCTGAAGAGCGCGGGACAGCGCCACGGGGACATGCCCAGATACTTTGCCTGGAAGGTGAAGGCGAGCTTCAGCCGGTCATCCTTGAAGTAGCGGTCCAGCACGTCCACCACCGAGGCCGTGGTGGCCACGTAGGGCAGCGCCTTCATCAGCGTCGTGCTCAGGTAGGCGCGCAGCTCGTGGTAGGGGTGCTGCAGGCAGGGGTAGATGGTCTTCATCTTCCGAGCGTGATCGGCCATGAAGCGCCGGTAGCCCTCGCCATCCCCCGGGAAGGCGGCCTCGATCTGCCGGGCCATCCGTTCCGCATCCGTCGTCGTCTCCAGCGACACGTCGCCCCAGCTCAGGCGGGTCATGGGATCGAGCAAGCGAAAGTCTAGGTAATCCTCCGAGCTCCTCCCCGCCTCCTCGAATGCCTCGTCCAGCGTGAACTTCTGGTGCAGGAAGGTCGGCCCGGTATCGAAGGAGTAGCCGTCGAAGGCCAGCTCCGCATTCCGCCCGCCGATCCGGTCGCGCTTCTCGTAGATCGTCACGTCGAAGCCCCTCCGGGCGAGAATCATCCCGGCGGTCAGCCCCCCCGGCCCGGCTCCCACGATGGCTATCCGATCTGCTCGCAATCCCATTTCGCGGCTAGATTACGCAGCAGCTCGGCTTCTACAAGTTGGCGGGCGAGTTTTTTGAGCGCCTGCGGGTGTTAGGGATTTTCTGCTTCGGCCGAAGGTTTCTCGCTTCCTTCGGCGGCAGCAGGGGAAGTCCCTGTTTCGCCAGCTGCCGGGGCCGCGCCAACGGCAGGCGTCGTGTTCGCAGCCGGTAACCGGGTCCCATCCGGAGGGTCTTTGGGATCAGGCGGGGTGATCCCGAGTTCTCGCATTCGGCACGCTAGCCCCTAAAGCGGGTGTTACAACGTATTTAAATGTAAACTGCTCATTGGCGCGAGGCAGCAAGTGCTCTCGCTCACCGGCAGCCGTTCATGAAACACGCACCCAGTAGTAGCGGCATTCGCCTCCGCTCGCTTCAGCGGATTCCTGGAGATGGAAGGTCCACGGAATCTCAGGGGTGGGGAACCCCACGCCGGCATCGGGAAAGTTCAAATGAGGCTCCGGAAGCGAATATTGGCGCCGTGAAAGTCCGGTGCCCCAGCCGGGAACGAGCTCTACCTTGATGGCCTCGCCGATGGAACACGCGAGCCGCGATTGGCGGAAGACAGGTAGTTCGGTGTACATGGTTCGTGAGTGTAGTGGAAGCACCGCCAGTGGGGGGGCTGGCGATGCTTCCGTCATGTGGGGGGAAGCAGGAAAACAAGATCCGCCGGTAGGGCGGCGGTTACGCCGGAGCATGGCGGGGAAGGTGATGAGTCCGGATCTCGCTGGCCCATGTCGAGGGTGCGGATCAAACGCGGCTTCTCATCCGCCTCTCATATCAGGGGATCTCAGGGGGAATGTCGATGCCGCTGATTGTATTCGCATTTGCTTACTTCATTTGGAAGTAGCGGAGGAGGGGGCAAGAGGGAGGAAAGGGCGTTCGGAATGACAAACTCGCCGGCTACGATGGGTTAAAGACATGGACGGCGAGTTTGCCCTGCGTTCCTAGGCGGGGGGCGCTCTGCGGGGGGATCGAGCGATGGAGCGATCATGCTCTCGGATGGAGGATAAGCTACGAATGCTTTTGTTTTACCTAACATTCGGGCTTAATGCGGACCTCGCCGCGGAACCTGCCTCTTCGGGTCCCGGCGTTGCAGGCGGCCCCTCAGCCCGCAGCGGGGTCTGGCGGTGGCTCGATCCGCATCGCCCACCAATCCCCGGTGAAGGGTGCTTCCGGATCGTCACCGCTCTGGTAATCCATGTCGTCATCGGTGGCGCAGTACAGCGCTCCGTGATCGCTGCGGACTTCCACCACCTTCCACGTATCGAATTCGTGCTGTCGCCACCAATACCAGCCTCCCCGAGTCGGGCACGTTGCGATTTCTACATTCATCGAGGAGGGATTTTTTGGGGGGAAACTAGGGTGCTGGATTTTCGGGTGACTTCTGAAGTCGCGGAAACATCCTGTGATTGTGGATATTCGCCGCGAGCAGGGAGTGCAGGATCGCATCCGCCACGGCCTGGGCGAGCAGCGGATCAATCTTGCGGATGTCGCCGATGGCGATTCTGGCCCTTTCCATGTGGTAGGCCGCGATATCATTCTTGAATCTTCCTCGCGCATCCCAATCGGGTGGGAGGTTGTTTTCCGGCCTCTGGAAGTCCACATGACACCTAATGCCGGATTTATCTAAAACATAGCGGAATTTATCGGTTCGTAGGAAGCTACCGGTTCCGGGAGGCTCGATCCGGGCCGGGTCGCTACTCCTGGGCGGTAGCCCGTCGGTCTTGGATTTCCGTTGCGAGGACCCGTAGCGGGTCGAGATTTACCGTTAAGATGAAGAACCAAGAGACGCCGGGTTTTGCCGGGGTCCACGAAGACGGGCCTGCCGATTGGAGAGAGATCGTGCGCCGGTATCAGGTTTCTTCCCGCTGGCGGGCTGCCTGGCAGCTCTCCAATACGCTCCTGCCCTACGCCGCTCTATGGGTGGCGATGTATTTCAGTCTGCCGGTTTCCTATTGGCTGGCGATTCCCTTGGCCATCCTTGCAGGAGCCTTCCTTGTCCGGACCTTCGTCATCTTCCACGACTGCACCCATCTTTCGTTCTTCAGATCGAAGCGGGCCAATGAGATCGCGGGATTTCTTACCGGGATTCTGGTTTTCACCCCATATCACCAATGGCGATGGGAACATGCGATCCATCACTCCAGCGCCGGGGATCTTGATCGCCGCGGAATGGGTGATGTCTGGACGCTCACCGTCCAGGAGTATTTGGATTCATCGCGCGGGCGGAGGTTTGCTTACCGGCTATCGCGCAATCCGGTGATCCTGTTCGGGATCGCCCCCCTGTTATTGTTCCTCGTGCTGCAACGCTTCCCTGCGAGGAAAGCCGACAGGCATCTCAGGCGTTGGGTTCATGCGACGAACCTTGGTATCGCTCTCATCGCTGCCGCGGGGGTGTGGGCATTCGGCTGGCTGCCATACCTCATCCTCCAGCTCACAGCCATGCTCGTTGCCAGTATTGCAGGTGTCTGGCTTTTCTACGTCCAGCATCAGTTCGAGGGTGTGTATTGGGAACGCCGCCCGGACTGGGATTTCGCCAAGGCGGCATTGGAAGGAAGTTCCTTCTACAAGCTGCCGGGGATTCTCAAATGGTTCTCGGGAAATATCGGCTACCATCACATCCACCACCTAAGTCCGAGAATCCCGAACTATGAATTGGAGCGCGCCCACATGGCGGAGCCCATGTTCCGGGGGGTGAAACCGCTCACCTTCCGCGGCAGCCTGAAGTCCCTCGGGTTCCGGCTGTGGGATGAAAGTCGTCACAAGTTGACCGGATACCGCTGTCTCAAAAGCGCCCGGAGGAAATAAAACCCCTGCGCAAGTTCGGTGGGGCGGTCGAGAATCTTTCGGGAGTGTGTTCCTGCTCTAAGATGGCTTAAAAGAAGCGCGGATTACCTATATGTAATACTGTTAGTAAAAATGGGCGAAAAATAGATAGCTATTCAGGAAGATGCCCCCACCGTGTGATTCCCTCCCGGGTACCAGCCATGGAATCCCCTCCCACCCGTTTCGAAGCCGGCCTCTCTTGGACCAATCCTTGTGATGAGAGGATCTCCCCCACGCTTCTGCGGTTCCCCCTGTTAGCTCTGCGCCATGAACTTTTCTCCCGAGTTGGCCGCTCCTCCCTCCGCGACGGAAACATCGCGAAGTGCGCCCGGGTTCAAGGCGCAGGGTTGATAGAGCATTTCCGGACGTTCCGATGGATGGTATGGTGGATCGGCATGCGCATGAGCCCCTTCTTCAATTTCCTTTCCACCCGGTGCGCTTCTCCCACTGCGAGCGCCAGCTCTCCGCCTCGCTCTTGAAGCCCGTGTCGCCGATTTGGTCGAGCGCCCAGCGTGAAGCCTCCGGGTTATTGTGGGCATTCAGCGCCTGCTGCGAGTACTCGGCATAGGCACGGTCGCGCCACACGCCCGGCGGGATGTTCGCCAGCCATTCGCGGGCACCCTCCATGTTCTGGTTCAGGTAGCGGTCCACGCTGCGGTGGAAGAGTTCGATGGTCTCTTTGCGCACCGGCAGCGTCGTCGCCCAGTCCGCCACTTCCTGTGCGGCACCGTTGCGGGCGATGTGCTGGATCATGCCGGTCGTCTCGCGCTGCTCCAGCTTCTGCCAAGCGCCCTGGTCCGCCAGCATGGTCGCCAGACCCAGTGTGCTCTCCGCTGAATCCGTGCTATTGAAGGCCGCCCACACCACCTCGCTGCGCAGCGCTTCCGGCAGGCTGGCAAGCTGTGTCTCGATCTCCGCCACGCCCAGCGAGGCGAGCATCCGGCCCCACTGGATCGCCAGCACCTTGGCCATCCGCTGCTCATCCGGCCCCAGGCTGAGTATCTCCTGCTTCAACTCATCCGGCGTGCTATCCAGACGGCCACCGGCAGAGAAGGCCACCAGATCATCCGCGCTCACCACCTCCTCCGGCAGGCGTGCCAGCGTCTCGAACAACTTCTCGCCGCTCTCCGTCCCCGGCTTGAATCCCCGGCGGCAGGAGTTGAGCGCCTTCTCCCGGTCGCGCCACGAGAGTTCGCCCAGCTTGGAGGCCAGGAAAACCGGATCCTTCGTGCCCAGCGCGCCGATCCACACGTGCCGCAGCATCCCCGTCGCCACGTCGAATTGCCGGCCGCGTAGCATCTCCCAAGTCCCTGCGGGATCCTTCCCGAATTCATCCGCGAACACTTCTAACAGACTGCCCGTGGGATCGTAGTACTCGCCGTCATCCTTGTCCCATGCCTCGCCCAGCGCCGCCTCGATCGCCGCTTCCAGATCCAGCGCGGCCCACTGCTTCAGCAGCTCGCGTTGCATCCGGATCCGCTCGCCCGTCGGCAGCTTCGCCGTGCGCAGCGCCTTCCAAGCCCGCGCATACTCCCCGCCGCGCCAGGTGACGGATGCTTGGAAGCTGCCGCTCTTCGTGCGCCCGCCCGCCGCGGCCTTGTCGCCGCCGCTCTTGCTAGATGCCGCTTGCGAAGCCGGACCGCTCCCCGCGGCTTCGCCGCCCCCGGACTCGCCCGGGCGAGCGATTAGCAGCGCGATTACCGCGATCGCGAGATGGCTGCTTAGCAGCAAGACCGTCTTACTTCGCTTCATCGTCTTTCGGCGGATAGAGTTCCTCGTTCAGCTTGCGGGCTTCGGCAGCGTTCTGCTCGCGCGTCGCCCAGATCAGCGAGTTCATCGCGGTGTCCTTGTCGATGCCCGGTGGCATCGCCTTCACCCACTCCACGTAGTCATTACCGAAGCGCATCAGGAATCCGCGCGCCTTCCAGTTCCAGCCCTTCGTCCGCAGGTCCTTCTCCTCCGGCGTCACCGGCTCCGGCAGCGCGGAGAAGAATTCCAGATACTCGTCCGGGTTGATGTTCACCATGCTCAGCCAGGTGGAGTGGAAGAGTGCCTCGCGCCGCTTGTCCTCCGGGAGGCTGTCGAGCAGCGGCAGCGCCTTCTTCGTGTCCTCTTCCACCAGCTCGCGGTAGAGCGAGACCATCAGCGCCTCCTCTCCCTCCGCCGGCACCTTCGGCATGGCACCGCGCACCGCGGTCATGATCTCGTCCAGCGAGGACACCCCGTGGCGGAATTCATAGCGCCAGTCGCGGCCCTCGTTCAGCACCCTGTTCAGGTCCTGGTGGACCAGTTCGTTCACCAGCGCCTGATCGTCCTTACCTTCCAGATTGCCGGTCTTCCGCATCGCCTCGATCCGGCCGGCATAGTCCTGCGTCATGTCGCGAGCGGCCGCCAGATTCTGCTCCTTGCGCAGCATCTCCGCTGTTCTCGGATCCAGCGATTCCTGCTCCAGCACCCACTCGCTGGCCTCACCGCTGCTCCGCGAGAATCCGCGCAGCAGTTCGTCGCGCACCTCCTCATTCAGCGGATCCATCGCGTAATCGTAGAGCGCCTGCCGGTCCTTGAAGTCCGTCGCCGTGCCCGCCTGCAGGTAGTAGCTCTCGCGCCTGCCGGAGGGGTCGGTCACCACGAGGCGCCGCTGCATGGAGAAGATCGGGCTATCCCGCATCGTGGACTCCAGCCGCTTGAAGAGATCGAAGCCACCGCCCGCCTTCATCTCCTCCAGCGCCACCTGCCCGAAGGAGTCCCGCGTGAAGGGCCGCTTCCACAGCCAGCGCCAGGAATCCAGCGCACCCTTCTCCTTTGCCATGTCCTTCACCGCGGTGGGGGAGAAGAGCGCCAGCAGATCCGCCTTTCGCGCCGCCTCGTCGGTCCACAGGTATTCGATCACCGTCTCCGGATCTTCCGCAGCGCGCAGCCAGTGCAGCGTGCGCACCGCCGCCTCTGCCAGCGCCTGCTCGCCCCCGGGCTTCTCTGCATAGGTGCGGATCGCATCGCGTGCCGCCGCCTCCGGATCGGCCGCCATCGGCAGAGTGGATTTCAGCATCTCGTACGCGGACCCGCCCGGCTTCTGCTGCTCCATGAAGCTGGCCAGCAGTGCCTCGCCATCACCGCCTTCACTGGCGCTGCCGCGGTCGGATGACTTCCCGGATGCCGTCGCCGCTTTCCCTTCTCCCTCCGGGCCGGGGCCACCGCGAGCCATCCCGTAGACCAGCCCGAACACGGCCAAATGACTGCCGACAAGGGCAAGGGGGAGCAGCTTCATGAGAGAGGAGGAATCGTGATATCAGGGAGACAGGCCGTTCCGGATTGGCAATCCGCCAGTCCGTCTTCCCGATAAATAACGCCACCGCCGCGCAAACGTTACACCCTGATAGTCGGCTCCCTATTCCGGGCGTATGCCTCCTGCCGTGAAATCCTTGCCGCTGATGCTTCTCTTCTCCGCCACCGCTTGCCTGGCGGGCGACCTCTTCGTCACGCCACAGGGCGGAGGTGCCAGGGATGGCTCGAGCGTCGCCAATGCCGCGCCCGGCAGCGCGATCTCGGAAATCTTCGACCGCATGGCCCCGGGCGATCGGCTCCGGCTGGGTACGGGTGACTACACGGGGCTCAGCATCACGCTCCGCACCGGCGGCTCGCCCGGAAAGCCGAAAATCCTCGAAGGTACCCCCGGCACCCGCATCACCGGCACCTGGACCATCGACAAGCCGGACAAGGGCGGCACCGCCATCACCCTCGCTCCCGGCCTCACCGATGTCGTGGTGAAGCAGATCAGCCTCAGCCACCACTGCTTCGCCGTCCGCGCCCACCCCTCCCCGGATCAGCCGCGCGCCCGCATCCACTTTGAGGACATCGCCATCCAGCAAGTCCGCCATGGCTTCTATCTCTCGGATTGCGATGACCTCCTGCTCTCCGGCTGCGCGATGAAGCGCTACAGCAAGCACGGCTTCCGCTTCGAGGAAGGCTGCGACCGCGTCACGCTCCAGCATTGCAGCGCCGATTGCTCGGAGGGCGATGCCGCATGGGAAACCAAGACCGAGGTCTTCCCCTTCGGCTTTCTCGTCGGCGATGGGAAGACGCCTAACAGCTCCTTCCGCTTCGAGGACTGCGTGGCGCGGAACAACATCAAGTCCAACCAGACGGTGAAGTACACCAATGGCGATGGCTTCGTCGCGGAAGGGAAGAACCGCGATGTCGGCTTCCTGCGCTGCCTTGCCCTGCGCAATCAGGACGGCGGCTTCGACCTCAAGGTGAAGGATGTGAAGCTCACCGGCTGCATTGCCATCGGCCACCGCCGCGACTTCCGCATCTGGCATGGCGCAGTACTCACCAACTGCTTTGCCGGCTGGTCGCAGACCGGACTCTGGACGAAGTCCGGCACCCTCACTGTCGACACATGTACCCTCCTTGCACACAAGAAATCGGCCATCGAGCTCGATGACGAAAGCGGCGGCCCCGTCACCCTGCGCCGCTGTCTGCTCGGTTCCGACGAAGCCGACTACACCACGTCCATCGGCAGCATCGCATCGGGCTCCGATAGCATCCTCGCGAAGTCCATCGGCGAACTCGGCATCACCCATGCGAGCACCCCATGGAACGGCGAAGGCAAGTCGATGGACTCCACCAAGTTCCCCGACAAAGGCTACAGCTCCCGGCGACTAAACCCCTGAGCCCGGAAGGGCAGGGACCTTTCTCCGAAAGGTCCGGCGGGAGGCGGCCAAACCTCCAGACCGAAAGCCACCCCACTCCAATCCGCGCTCCGCCCCTCAAACCTCAAAAGCCCCAAAGGGCATGCGCGTCAGGTTAAGCCTTCGGCTTTTTCAGCACCGACTTCGCCGGTTTGACCCGTCTCAACACGAACGTGTTCCGGTCCTCCAGTACCCATTCCAGTTCTTCTCCTTTCTCAATCCCCGC